>JANOEM010000813.1:0-6055 GCA_031413195.1 Actinomycetes bacterium | reverse complement strand
CCCGGGGTTCGTGGAGCGGATGGCCGCCACACTGCCACGACGGCCACGACGGCTCGCCGTACCTTGAAGAGACGTACTACTTCGAGCATCGCCCGGAAACTGGGTTCGGGATCCACCGCAACTTCCGCGAGCGCGATGGTCTCGACGACGTGTTCGTCGCTCCACACCGCAGCCTGGTCACCGTCCCGGCCGGGTACCACTCGACGGCTGCGTCACCGGGTTCACACATGTACTTCCTCAACTACCTCGCGGGCGACCTCGAGCACGATCAGCGCCGCACGCCTCCATGCTTCGACGAGCGCTACACCTGGATCGACGGGCATTGGGACGACGATCCGATGATCCTTCCGGTTTCGGGGACGGCCTGATCGGTCCCTGACGGCTGCGGTCAGTTCGTCCGCCCGTCCCACTCCTCGTTCTTGTCACCGCAAGTTACGAAAAACGACAACTTGTGGTGACATGAAAGGTCTACAGGCGGTTGATCGGCGACGACGTCGCCATGGAACACGACCTCGGCCCCGATCTCGGTCAGTACCTTCACCGGCGCGTAGCGGTCGTCGGCCTCTCGGCCGCTGACGCCGCTCGGACTACCGTCGGCGTATTGCGCCTGCTGGTGGTATTGCATCAGATTGACCAATCCACACCGGGCCGTCGTCCTCCGCCGGGGTGTTGGCCAGGCGCATGGCGTAGCTGCGATCAACCTGGCCATACGTGGGGTTGCTCGCAGTCATGGTGCTCCCTCGGTGAACTGAATGCCTGAATCGGTCAAAAACGTTCGGTTGACACATTCAGTTTGCACTGGGCAACCAACCACCCCACTCATCAGAGGGTCAGGTTGAGATCGCCCAGACCGCTCCGAAGTGAGCGGCGGCGGCAACGACGGTGAAGACGTGCCACACCTCGTGATACGAGAACACGGCGGGGCGTAGGCGGGGCCAGGTCTTCGCGAACCAGCGAGCACCGAAGATGTACAGCGATCCCGACACCAGATAGAGAATGGCCGGGAGCACTCCGCCCCTCACCCACAACGCAGGGAGTGCAAGGGCGGCAAGACCACTGACGGCCGCGTACAAGGCCGTGCCGATCGCGTCGCCTCGACGCCAGTGCCCGAATTTGAACACCGCACCAACGACCGCCACCGTCCAGACGACCGAGAGCAACGCGATGCCCCATCCCGACGGCATCACGATCAGCACGATCGGAGTGGTCGACCCGGCGATCGCGGCGAAGATCATCGCATGATCGGCGCGGCGCCACGCGGCGCGGGAGCGAAACAGATCAACCCAACGGTGGTACGTGGTCGAAGCAGCGAACATCGCGCATAATCCGGCTGCGTAAATCGATGCTCCGACAGTCGCCCGGGGGCCGTCGGCGAACACGATCAGCAACGCCAGCGCCGGAATCGCGGCGAGCAAGCCGAGCAGGTGGACGCGACCGCGCCACGACGGCCGGGCGTCGGTACCGAGCGGGTCGTCGCGCCCGTCCGATTCCAGGAATCGATGATGCAACGCCCAGTCCCGCCCATAGTCGTTGGACGACTCGGGTCGTGAAATCGGAGATGTCACCATGCCCTGCCAACGATACCGAGCGTCGCCGTCGAGCGTTGGTCGCCCGCCTGCTCAGCTACGAAGCGCGGCCGAGATGACCTCGTGGAAGCGCGTCCAGCAGGCGGCAATCCACGCCGGGTCGTCGTCGGCGAACGCGGCCCGAACCTGTGCACGCACATCGGCCGCTTCGGTTCCCGAGGGATCGCCGTAGCCGTGCAGCCACGCGTCGGCGCGCAGCGCTTGCAACACGGTGACCCCGTCGACCGTGCCGTATTCGACAGCGATCGGTGTCACGTCTGCGTGGGGCGCCAACTGGTCCGCGACGTTCAACCAGTCGCCCACCAACACTGCTGACATGCTGTCACCGTCCATGACCGACTTCGAATCGGGCCAGAGCGCAGCTGCCCGCTCGAACATCGGCTCCCCGCTCGCGGCACTTGCCAACAGTTCACCGTGGCCCCACGGCCCGAGGCCTGTGTGGATGTCGATGATGATCACCCGACGCGCGGCGCCGAGGTTGTTAGCACACCAGTCCTCGAGCCAGCGATGGGACCAGACCGGCCCGGCGCCTCCGTAGAAGACGCCCTTCGGGTGGGAGTACTGGCCGCCACTGACGACGGACTGCATCTTCGGGAAGCCCCATTCGCCGGCCACAGCGAGCAGTGCATCGAGCGTGCGCTGTTGTGCGGAGGCGGTCCACTCATCGGGGACCAAGATGTCGGCGATGCCGTCATAGTCGTTGTTGGCAGGGGGAGGGCCCGACCAGTCGACGAAGTTGCGATTGAGATCGACGTTGTCCTCGTTGACCCGCCGGACCCACGCCATGCCGTACGGGTTCAGCGCGTGGACGTTGACGACGCGGACATTGGCTGGCCGTTCGTCCGTATGGTTCCTCAGCCACGCGGCTTGCAACGCCGATCCGCAGTACCCCTCGACTCCGTGCGTGGCTGAGACCACGAGCACGACCGTTGCCGCGTCGATCGGTCCGAGTTCGGCGACGTCGACGAAGAGCGGCTCGTCGAGGGGCCCGCGAAGAGGATGCTCGAACGTCTTGATCGCGGCTCCTGCTGTCTCTGCCGCTGCGACGAAACCGGCTCGGGCGATCGAATAGGTCGGGCTCAGCGCGGCCACACCGGTCATCTGCCGAGTTTGCCAGGTTCCCCGTGCGCTGTCGAGTTCTCCGTCTCCGATGATCAGGCAAGCACGGGGTAGGTTCTGGCAAGCAGCTGCCAGGTCGAGAACCTGCCAACCAAAGGATGTCCAATGTCTGAGGTCACCTCGCTCCCCGTCGAGTTCCTGTTCACGATGCACGCAACACTCGCCGCCCCGGTCATCATCCCCGACGGTCCTGCCGGAACCAGAGTGCTCGTCAGCGTCACGGGCGGCACCGTGGTGGGCCCGCGGGTCAACGGCACGCTGTATGCATCCGGCGGCGACTGGGTCACGGTTCGCGCCGATGGCACCGCCCAACTCGACGTGCGGGTGACCATCAACACCGACGACGACGCAGCGATCTACATGTCCTACCAGGGCATTCTCGGCACGGATCGGGTTGCCCGTGTTGCCCCGCTGTTCCAGACCGGGCACGAGAACTACAAGTGGCTGAACAGCATCCAAGCCATCGCGACCGGCAAGCCCGGATCGAACGACGTGACCTACCAGGTCTATGCGCTGAGCTGAGCACCAACCAGGAATTGCCGGCTGGCTTCAGCCCGTCGAGTCGAGCATCGACGGGTCGCGCAACAGGTCGACGATCGCCTTGCAGAACTGGGCGGCGGGCGCGCCGTCGAGGACGCGATGGTCCCAGGTCAGGCTCAGCGTCATCCGCTTCGCTGCGGTGACGACGCCGTCGTTCAGGACGAGATCGTCACGGACCCGGCCGATGCCGAGAATTGCAGCGTTTGGCGGATTGATCACGGGGGTGAACGAGTCGACCCCGAACGCCCCGAGGGCGCTGACCGAGAACGTTCCGCCCTCGAGTTCTTGCAGTGTGAGGCTGCCGCTGCGCGTTGCAGTGGCCAGAGCGGTTGTCGTTTCCGCGAGTTCGGCGAGAGACAGCCGATCGGTGTGACGTACGACGGGCACCATCAGCCCACCGTCGAGCGCAACTGCCAGGCCGACATGGATGTCCGGGAGTTGGGCGATGCCATCAGGGGTCACTTGGGAGTTCAGCACTGGATGCGCGCGCAAGGCCCGCGCCGCCGCAGCGATGACGTAGTCGGTGTATGACGGCGCAGCCCCGGCCGTGATGCGGCTGCGACGGTCGGCGAAGACGGCGTCCATGTCGGCATCCATCGTCAATGTCAGCTGGGCCATGTCGTGTAGCGAGGCGACCATCCGCTTCGCGATTGTCGAGCGCATCCGCGACATCGGTCGGATGGTGCTGTTCGGCTGCAACGGTTCGGACACTGTGATCGGGGCAGGGTCGACAGCCGGCTTGGCCGGCACGGCATGCACGACTGACTCGGCGAGGCGACCGCGGACATAGCGGGCAACGGCCTCACGGGTCACATAGCCGTCGATCGGGTCGGGCGGCACCACCGCAAGATCGACCCCGAGCAGATCGGCGAGCACGCGCCCGGCCACGCTTGCAGGAACCAGCGACTGGCCAGGTTGCGACTGCGAGGGTGCCGACGGCCAGGCGGTTGCCGGAACACGCGATGAAGCGGGACCTTTCAGAGCCGTTGCGGCTTGGTCGAGGTCTTCCGAGACGACTCGGCCGCCCGGACCTGTGCCGCGTACCGAATCGAGGTCGAGGTTGCGTTCGGCGGCCAGCCGTCGCGCGTTCGGGGAAACGAAACGTCGACCGCCTGCTCCCGTTGGTGCAGCGGCCGGAGCGGCGTCGATGACGGTCGCATGCGCGGCCGGCGACGCTGCTGCGAGAGCCGTGGCGGGCGCCGACGTGGCGGGCACGGCTGTTTCGCCCTCGGCGAGCAGGAGCCCGATCACCTCGCCGCACCGGAATGTCTGTCCCTCCTCGCCGAGGCGATGCAAACGCCCCGAGGCGTGTGCCTCGACCTCGCTCTCGACCTTGTCGGTCTCGATCACGAGCACCGCGGTGCCGGGCTCGATCTCTGCGCCGTCGGCGACCAACCATTGCAAGATGGTGCCTTCCTCCATCGTCAGGCCCAGTTTCGGCATCAGGAATTCAGTGGACATGGGGATCCTCCGTGGTCGCGAGAATTGGGTCGGCGTCGAACAGGCACTTCGACGCGGCTGCCAGCAGCGTTGCGTGTACGTCGATCAACAGCGGGCCGCTCAGATCGACGCGGACCGTGACGGATGCGTCGTTGGCGATGCGGCGGTCGCGTTCACCGTCGAAAGCGAGCACGCCCCGTCCATCAACGGGCACGGTTTCGCCGTCTGCCAAGGGACGGATCTCGATGACCTCGAGGGTGGAGAACTGTCCCGGCGAGAGCGGAGCTCGAACACGGCGTCCGCCGCTGCCCAGCCGGACCAGCACGCCCCCCGGTTGCCAGCGGTCGACCGGATGGAGCCGGCCGGCAATGCTGGACAAGCCCGTACTGGCCGGTGTTGC
The DNA here is from genome assembly GCA_031413195.1 of Actinomycetes bacterium. GTDB lineage: Bacteria > Actinomycetota > Acidimicrobiia > Acidimicrobiales > Ilumatobacteraceae > WLMZ01. The sequence goes on along the minus strand of JANOEM010000813.1, from coordinate 970 downwards.
AATCGCGGCGACGACCATCACGATCGACGTCGAGTCGAGCACCGCCCGCGCCCCCACGAATGCGGTGTCGATCAATGCGACGTCGACGAGCGCGATGTCATCGACGACCGACTCGCCGCGGGTCACGCAGACCGACAGGCGCTTGCTGCGTTGCGAGACCAGGCTCCCGTCGACCGCTCCGTTGGCGACGAACCCGGCCGCCGAACCCGCCGACGTCGCGTCGATCGCCGATGGGTAGACGTTGTTGGTCCCGGTGGAGATCGCGATCAACGGCGCGTCGGGCCAGCCGATTGCGATGTCCCTGCATGTGCCGTCGCCACCGAGCGCGACGATGGCGCCCGCCTCCGCTTTCCACATCGCCTCGGCAGCGGCAACGGTGTCGGCTCGGGAGCCGCCGACCGGCAGCTCGAGGATCTCGATCCGGCCAGGGAGATCCGCAATTGAGCGACGGCCGAGGTGATGCGGATCGGGCGCCACCAGGACCCGTTCGGCGCCGGATTCGATCGCGGCGATGACGGTTCGGCGAACGATGTCGATCTTGGCGCTGTCCGAGGTGTGGCTGGCGGCGCTCGTCAGTCGTCGGATGTCCTTGCCGGCGACCGGATTGACGATCACCCCGACGGTGCTCACGGCAATCGGTCAGCGCCGACCAGCGGCCTCGCGAGCACGCTGCGAATGCCCGCAGCGATCTTGGCTGCGTCGGGAAGGTAATGCTGCTCGAGCGCCGGGCTGAACGGAACCGGCGAAAACGGCGCGCCGACTCGACCGACTGGTGCGTCCAGATAGTCGAACGCCTCTTCCTGGATCTGGGCTGCAATCTCCGCGCCGAGGCCACCGAATCGGACGGCCTCGTGGACACCCTCGCAGTCCTTGCGCTCGCGGTTCTCGCCTGGGGAGCCTTTGAGGCCGGCTGGCTGCGCTGCCGCGTGTTGGACGTCGAGATCGAAGGCCTGCCAGAGGATCTCGACGG
>JANOEM010000812.1:0-15644 GCA_031413195.1 Actinomycetes bacterium | reverse complement strand
GCGGCCATTCGGGTCGATCTCGTTCGTGCGGCCCGTCCGCGGATCGGTCGGTGCCAGGCAACCATACGTGAGTGTGGATGACCCACAAGTCGCCCGATCTTTTCCGTAACGAATCGACCCCGTGCTGACACTGACGGCAATGCAGGAACACCATGTTGATGTCGTCGTCGTCGGGTTGGGGCCGGGAGGTGAAGACGTCGCCGGTCAGCTCGCGGAGGCCGGTTTGAAGGTCGTCGGTGTCGAAAGCCACCTCGTCGGCGGGGAATGCCCGTACTACGGATGCATCCCGTCGAAGATGATCATCCGAGCGGCGGACCTGCTCGAAGAGGCACGGCGCGTGAACAAGATGGCTGGTACGACGACCGTGCAACCCGATTACAGCATCGTGGCGAACCGGATTCGTGATGAGGCCACTGACGACTGGAATGATCAGGTGGCGGTCGATCGGTTTGTCGGCAAGGGAGGCGTGTTCGTTCGCGGTCGGGGACGTCTCGATGGCGTCGGCCGGGTCGTTGTCGGCGACGACGTCTACGTCGCGGGCCGCGGGGTTGTGCTTGCCACCGGAACGTCGCCGGCGGTTCCCCCGATCCCCGGGCTCATCGACGCGAAGCCGTGGACGAACCATGAGATCTTCAAGATCCGAACGGTGCCGTCATCGATGATCGTCCTCGGCGGCGGAGCCATCGGGCTGGAACTCGCGCAGGCCTTCTCGCGGTTCGGTGCCCAGGTGACCGTGATCGAAGCGCTCGACAGGATCCTTGCTCCCGAGGAGCCAGAGACGAGCGCGTTGCTCACGACTGTGCTGCAGGCTGAAGGGATCGACATCCGCACCGGGGTCTCGGCGGCGTCAGTCAGCCGGGATGACGACGGGTCGGTGACCGTGACGCTGGCCGATGGCAACACCGTTTCGGCTGAGGATATCCTGGTTGCTGCTGGTCGGGTCCCGAACCTGCGCGGCATCGGGCTCGCATCGATCGGGCTCGACGAGACGGCGCGACCAACGTTCACCGTCGATCAGCAGATGCGCATCAACGGAGCCGACCGGCTCTGGGCGGTCGGAGACATCGCGGGGAAGGGAGCGTTCACGCACATGGCGGTATATCAGGCCGGCGTAGCGGTCGACGACATCTTGGGTGTTGCCTCGCCGCGTCTGGCCCAGGATCATGCGGTGTCGCGGGTGACCTTCACCGACCCCGAGGTCGGCTCGGTCGGCATGACCGAAGCACAGGCCCGGGCAGCGGGTCTGAACGTGTCGGTCGGCGTGGCGGACTCGTCGACATCGAGCCGCGGATGGCTGCACGGAGAGGGCAACGCGGGCATGATCAAACTGGTCGCCGATGTCGACTCAGGAGTCCTTGTCGGGGCATCATCCGTCGGGCCGCGCGGTGGCGAGGTCCTGTCGATGTTCAACCTCGCCGTTCATGCTCGAGTGCCTGTGGCGCAACTGCGGTCGATGATCTATGCGTACCCGACGTTCTACAGGGGCGCTCTCGACGCACTTGCTGCAATGGATTGAGCGCTGATCGGTGCGTCAGTCGGGTCCGTCGGTGTCACTGTCGTTGTTCAGGCTGCGCAGGTACGCGGTGCCTTCTGCGCAATCGGCAGCGATGGTGCACCACCGGCATTGAGCGCCGGGGGATTTCGTCGGGGGCCGGCCCTCGACCTGGAGCTCGATCACTGCGTGGATTCCGTCCAAGGTCCGGCGCAGGGTTGACCGGAGCAGGTTCTCCGTGACGTCTTCGACAATCGGTTGCGCCGAATCGAGGTAGAAACTGGCGAGCTTGCGCGGCGGAACCTGGCGCGACAGGGTCTCGACCAGCGCATAGAACCGCAGGTCTTCGCGGTGGCGGGCAATGACCCGGCCGGTCTTGAGATCGACGATCAGCTTGCGACTCTCGCGCTCGAACGGCTTGCCCATCGTGAGATCGCTCCGGCCGCGCATCAGGATCGGGCCATCGACCGGCCACTGCGTGCTGCTTTCGGTGACCGGCCGTGATCGCGCATCGAGCGGTGGGAAGCATTCCATGAACTTGGTGACGTGATCGCTGGCCATCGCGCGAAGATCGGCGAGGTCACCCTGCCCAAGGCTCTCGAGCCATGGCGCAAGCCCCCGTTCTTCGTTGATCAACCGGGCGATTGCTTCGTCGACGAGGTCTGCGGGTTCGGCTTCGCCCCGCCAGTTGATGAGCAACTGGATCGCCCGGTGGGCGACCTGGCCGCGAGCCCTGGCAGGTGTCCAGGAGAATTCGTCGGGGGCGAGGAACTGTGCTTCGCAGCCGAAGACGCCGGCGAGGGTGTGTTTCGTGACGAAGACGGTGTTGCCGTTGAGGCGGTCGGCGAAGTGGGCCAGCGCCTCCGTGGCCTCGTCGCGGAGCTCTTGGACGAACTCTTCGTCGAAGACCAGCGCTGGATCGGCGCGGCGGAGCAGTTCGAGGGTCGAGACTTGCGATGGTGTGAGCCGGGCGGTGGGGGAGGACGTGTCGCTCACGGTCGAAGACTACCGAGAGGGTGCGCGGCGATTCACGAACGGCCTCGCGGCGAGTCCGAGGCACTGTCGCGCACCCCTCTGGCAGAGTGCAGCTATGAAGCCCGGCAATGCCATCGAATTCGCCCAAGCGGCACGAACACTCACGCAAGAAGCCCAGCGTCGGGGCCTGATCGGACCCAGCTACCGTTGTCCACCACGGATCGTTGGTGTTGATCGCTCCCTGCGCCGCCACGCCAGCGGAGCCACGATCGCGGTGAAGCTCCGCGGTCGCCCATGGGCCGCTGTGCTCGCGGACATGATCGAAGGCGTCATCGTCGCCAATTCGATCGAGCCCGCCAACGCCTTTCGGCTGCGTGCTGAATTGTGGGTCGCTCTCGGTTTCGAAGCCACGCCCGTCGCCACCCGCGTGGCGTAACCTGGCTGATCCATTGCCCGGGTGGCGGAATTGGCAGACGCGGGGGGCTTAAACCCCCCTGACCTTCGGGTCATGCGGGTTCGAACCCCGCCCCGGGCACGTAACTGAGCTGGTGTTATGCGAAGTGCAAGCTGCGTGACGACGGCTAAATTTGGCCGAAGGTGCACAAAAGGTGCACAGAGATCCGGGTACGATCTCCGCATGGCTCGGGGGTCGGTGTTCCGGAAGGGCGGTGGTTGGGGTTTCCGCGTCGACACCGGTTTCCATGCTGACTCGGGAAAGCGCCGCCAGGTTCTGCGTCAGGGCTTCGCCACCAAACGAGCCGCCGAGGCGGCGTTGGCTGAAATGGTCGGCGATTCCACACGCGGAACCGCCGTGTCGACGTCGACGATGAAGCTCGGGGTGTACCTCGACGAGTGGTTCGCTACGGCACGGCAGTCGCTGCGGGCGACGACGGCATACGGGTACCAACAGTCGATCGTCCGGCTCCAACGACACCTCGGCCCCTACCGGTTGCAGGCATTGACGCCGATGCAGGTACAGCGCTGCTACACCGAGTTGCTCGAGTCGGGTTCGAGAACCGGTGGGCCACTGTCGGCGGCGACGGTGCACAAGGCGCACGAGGTACTGCGCCGCGCGCTCGGCGACGCCGAGCGGATGGGGTTGGTGGCACGCAACGTCGCCGCCGCCGTTCGCCCGCCGTCGGTCGGCAAGATTGAACTGACGACGTGGTCGTCGGAAGACCTTCGTGACTTCCTCACTGCGATCGATGGCCACGACCTGGAGATCGCGCTCCGGTTGCTCGCCGCGACCGGGCTGCGTCGCGGCGAGGTGCTCGGGTTGCGATGGCGTGACGTCGACTTCGATCTCGCTCAGATCGCGGTGGCCAACACGATCACCGAAGCCGGCCGTGAGGTGGTGATGGGCGCTCCCAAGACGTCGCTGAGTCGTCGCAACGTGTACCTCGACCGGCGCACGGTGGCTGCGTTGCGCGATCACCGCAAACGCCAGCGTGAGCAACGCGTCGCCGCTGGCCCGGCGTGGGACAGCGTCCACGATTGGGTCGTCACCGACGAGCTCGGCGGCTACGTGAAGCCGCAGACGATCTCGTACGAGTTCCGCAAGCTCGTCGATCGGCTCGACCTGCCACGGATTCGCCTGCACGACCTACGCCACACCCACGCCACGCTCGCGCTGAAGGCCGGCGTGCATCCCAAGGTGGTCTCCGAGCGCCTCGGCCACGCCACCGTCGGCATCACCTTGGACCTCTACTCTCACGTCGTCCCATCGCTCGCCAAGGACGCAGCCGAACAGATCATGAGCGCGACCTACGGCGACGACGCTTGATGGGGGGTGTGGGCGATGACTGAACCTTGGCTGATCCACTTCTTCCAGCGACACGCTGGTGACGACCCTCAGCGCAGCGTCCCTGCCGAGACCTTCCTCGACGGCCTGCCGGACAAGGTGGTCGCCGAAATGCTCGCGGTGCTCGACGCTGTGGCGGCTGCTCCACCACCTTCGTTCTCCGGCGGTGGCAAGTGGGAGGTGATGCACGACGACATGGCCGGGTTCTACGAAGTCCGTGTCCAGGGCGCCGGCAAGAACCATCGCCTGTTCTGCGTGCTCGAACGACATGCCGACGACCTCGGTGGTCCGTCGATCGTGATCATCGACGGTCTCTCGAAACCGAAGCGGTCAGCGGCGAACCCGAAGGACTACCGACGGGCGATCAAGCTTCGCGACGAGTTCTGGGCACGGCGCACGGTGCTGGAGTAGTTCGTCAGGCCGGTTGCCGTTCGCGCGGCACGAGTTCTAGACCGAGCGTGTCCGCAATAGCGGTCAGTGTGGCAATCGTTGGGTTCGGGGCGTCTGCGCTGAACAGCCGTCGCACCGCCTCGGGAGCGATCTCGGCGCGTCGAGCGAGTTCGGCCTTCGACAAACCAAGTGCTTCGCGCCGTTCGTCGAGCGCCCGCACCAGACGATCGATCTGATCGATCCGGTGACGCGACTCGTCGTACGCTTCGACGAACCCAGGCTCCTGGGACCGCTTCGCGAAGTAGCGTTCCGCGCCGGTTTTCTCTGGTCGATCCATATCGCCAGCGTAACAGAGAAGTTACGCGAGTGCTCCCCGAGCGAGGTCGAGCGAAATCAGGAGTGACCGAGGAGGCGTTCGAGTTCGTGGCGCAGCACGACGATACGCCGGCCGAATCGGCGTGATGGGATTTCGCCGCGCCGGCAAACTGTAGGCAGTGGATCGTGAGATGCCGACGAGCTCGGCCACTTCGGGGACGGTGTAGGTGCGGCGGTCGTCGATGAGCGGGGACGTTCTCGTCGGTCGGCGTGGGATTGTGGCGGTTGACATGGCGGCAACGATGCAGGTCGGAACTCCCCGGAGCGCTCCCTGGAGCACGCCCAGGGAGCCCGACCAGCACTCCCTGAGCATGTCATTCGCGTTGGGTTGGCGCGCGCAGCACCGTTCTTCCGATGGTGACCCCGGACGGTTTGTCTTGCTTGCGCTGTTGCGATGGGCTCCCCGTGGTGCGTGCCTGGAGCTGGGCCGCAGGCTCGATGCTCATCGCCCAGACGCGCTACCGATGTGCGTCCTGGCGATGACCGCCGTAAATGGCTAACCCTTGGCGGTGCACTGAGTGCAGCGGCGGTATCCGCCGGTCCCCGACACGCGGTTGCGATCGGGAATCTGCTGCCCCGTGGGACAGTCGCTGTGGTCGTGGTACACGTCGGGGTCGGACGGATTGCTTGAGTGATACGGGCTGACCTTGCTCATCTGAGCCTCCAATCGACTGAGTATCTCCCGGTCCCGGCAATCATGCGCAGAAGGGTGCGACATGGATCCGGCGACCGATGGCCCACGGCGGGCTCGTCAGCGAATCTTTCGATCCTGCTTCGCGACCTGGCGGCGCACAGCGCGGTTCGGCAGATTTGCGTGCTGACGTTGCGCCGCGTCGAGCAGTCGGCGTTGTGCTGCGTTCCCGACACGGAGAGTCCGATTCTCTTCGACGAGCTCGCTGACCTCCCCGGCCCGCTCTGCCAACTTGACCCGGAGCGCGTCCACTTCCGCTTGTGCCCGGTCGAGCCGGCCACGTGCCGTCTCCGTCCGTCGCCGCTCCTTTGCGAGCGTCGCCTCGAGGACCTTGCCGGCGTCGCTGGCAGCGGCAAGTTCGAGCTGCAGCTGCCCGGTGCGATCGACTGCTCTCGCGAGTTCGTCCCCGTCGTCGAGTGCGGCCTCGAACGTGGGCTGCTCCTCGTCGCCACGCTGGCGAGCGCGATAGGCCCGCACGCGATCGGAGTCCGATCGCCACTTGCGTGGGCGTCCGCCCTTCGACACGCAACTCAAGGCGCGTCGGACTATCGACGAGCTTCGTCTCGACGACCCGAGCTTGCGTGAATCCCGGTTGGCCGTCATGGACGAGATCTACCGTAGGTTCTTTGATGAGGATGAAGTGATCGCCCTGATTCGCTTCGACATGCGGCTGCAAGGATTTCCGACGACCGTAGAGGCGATGAAGCACGCCCTCGGGTGACCGTCATTGTTTCTTGTCTTGGGCAAGGACGTACACAGCCGCTGAATCCACAAGATGAATCGGCCGGAGCGGGCCACATCGCTGACCCGAAGCTCTCGAGCCAGACCGCTGGAGCGCCGGGGACTTCGTGCACAGAAGGTGCACAGGACTCGCGAGCGAGCCCCGCTACGGCACCGATCTCGACGGACGGGCCGGACTCGAATCCCAGCTCAGAGCGCACTCGACGGACGGGCTGGACCACAAAACGCCAGGTCAGACCCCTTAAACCCCCCTCTCCGCAATGAGGTACGGGTTCGAGTCCCGTCCCGGGCACGATGTAGCTGGTGTCTCGCGTTCGGGTAGTCACCCGTGACGTCATCCGGGTGGTGCCCGTGTCACATCCGTGTCACGGACCGTGACACCCCCGCTCTACTTTGGTGCCCATGGCCAACGGTCCGGTGCAACGCAAGGGGAGGGTCTGGTCGTTCGTCGTCGACCTCGGGCCCGACCCTGCGACCGGTCGTCGCCGGCAGGCCCGCCGGTCGGGCTTCGCGACGAAGAAGGCGGCTGAGGCCGCACTGCGTGATCTCGAGACCGCTGCCGACGCAGGCACAGCGGTGTCCCGGAGCCGGATCACCGTGTCGCAGTTCCTCACCGACTGGTTGGAGTCGATCAAGCCGCGGGTCCGGGAGACCACGTGGGTGAGCTACCGGATGGCCGTCGAGCGCATCACCCGCCAGATTGGCGCTGTGCAACTCCAGTCGCTCACACCGCTGCAGGTGGAGGGGCTGTGCGCCACTCTGCTCGAGCGAGGGGGGAGCCGGTGGCCGACCGTTGGCAGACCGTCCGCAACTGCCACATCGTCCTCAGGCGGGCTCTGGCCGATGCCGAGCGCCTGGGGTTGGTGACCCGCAACCCAGCAGCGGCGGCGAAGGCGGTGTCGGCGCCACGAGCGGAGCAGAAGACGTGGTCGTCGGAGGAGATCCAGCGGTTTTTCTGGCGTCCCACTCCGCGACGTCCAAGAAGCCGCATCACACGCCGACCCTCGCACGACGATGCGCTACGACCGTGCCCGACGAAGCCTGGATCGGCACGCCACGTACATCGTGTCGACGTTCATCGCCGGAGCAACCCGGCCGGGTTGACCCTCGACGTATGTATTCGTTTGTAATACACTCGGGTTGTGGGTGAGTTGTTCGATCTCGAGCGGTTGGACGACACCAATCCGTTCGAGATCGACCGACAAGCCGCCCACCTCTTCAAACACGACCCCTACGGCATCGACGACATCTACGAGATCTGGAATTCCGAGCCGCTGTTCTACCCAGCCAAACCACCAGCCCATTGGCTGATGGTCGCCGGCATCGCCGGCCAGGTGCTGATGGTGCCGCTCGCCCCATCCGATCACAACGACCCAACCAAGTGCCGACCGATCGGCTGCTACGTCGCAGCCAAACACGTCGCCGACAGATACAAGGAGGACCGATGACCACCAAGAAGATGACCCGACAAGAGGAACACGACTTCTACGCCGACCCCGACAACCAGACACCCCAAGGACCGGCACGTCGCCGACGCACGAACCTCTCCGAACCCGTCCCGGTCAGGTTCCCGCCCGAGACGCTCGCCAAGATCCGCGACGCAGCCGACGCCGACGACCGATCCGTGTCGGCATGGATCCGACGCGCCGTCGACCACGAACTCGAACACGGCACCAAGACCGCCTGAGCACCCGACGCGCCGACCGGTACTACGGGCGTGCAATATCGAGCGATCCCCTCGCTCGTAACTCCGGAAGTCGCACACCGCTCGGTGCGTCGTCAACCGTGATTCTGTGCGGGTCGAGTCGGACCCGACCCGAGTTGTGCCAAGAGGGGCCAGAGCGGACGCGATAGTCCCTTGACGGTGACCGCTCGCCAGTCGCGTTGTCGACCGCCGGCAGGCGCGACCACCGCGGGAACTCCGAGTTCCGCGGGCAGTGAATTGGGGCGGACAGCGGCGTGCAAGGCTGGATGGGTGGAGCTCGGGCCAATTACGAACGGATCCGATCGTCCGACGGGGACGGTTACCTTTCTCTTCACCGACGTCGTAGGGTCGACGCCCCTGTGGGACCGATTCCCGGAGCTCATGGCAGAGGCTTTGGAGGTCCATGATCGACTGATCGAGCGGGCGATCTCGGAACACGGTGGTCACGTGTTCTCCACGGCGGGTGATTCCTACGCTGCGGTGTTCGCAACAGCGTCGGCAGCGGTCTCGGCGGGCCTGGCGGCACAGGCGGAACTCGTCAGCCACGTTTGGCCGGGCGGGCTCGAACTCGAAGTGCGAATGGGCGCCCACACCGGCGAGGCTCAGGAACGGGACGACGATTACTTCGGTCCGGTGGTGAATCGGGCCGCTCGGCTGATGGGCGCTGCGAACGGCGGGCAGTTCGTCATCTCGACGGTGACGGCGGCTCTGGCCCCGCCCGGCAACGGTGTGCAGCATGTAAGTCTTGGCGCAGCACAGGTCAAGGGCATCGTCGATCCGATCCCTGTGGTCGGTGTGAGCGGTCCCGGAGCGCCATGGATCGACCGTCCGCTGGTCGGTAGTCAGACAGCAGTCGGCAACCTGCGACGGCCGCAAACCGAGTTCGTGGGAGACCTGGCCGACCTGCAGCGGAGGGTCGCAGCATTGAGCGACTACCGACTGGTGACCTTGACGGGCTCAGGTGGGGTGGGCAAGACGAGAGCGGCCACCGAGATCGGGTTCCTGACGGCCGACGACTTTCCTGGTGGCGTCTGGATGTGCGAGCTGGCGCCGATCGTCGACCCGGATGCGGTGATCGCTGCGACGATCGAGAGCATCGGCGCACAGCCTCAAGCCGGTCTGACAGGCGTCGAAGTTGTCGTCGACTGGTGTCGTGACCGTCGGGTGCTGCTGATCCTCGACAACTGCGAACACCTTGTGACATCCGTCGCCGACGTCGCCCAGGAACTTACCGAACGTTGTCCCACCCTGACGGTGCTCGCGACGAGTCGGGAACCGCTTGGCGTGCCGGGCGAGCGCGTCGTTCGGGTGCCCTCGCTCGGTTCCGTGGACGGCGTCGAACTCTTCGTCGATCGGGCCGCGGCTGTCGACAGCGACTTCGACCTGGATCGTGACCGTGGCGCAGTCGAGGCAATCTGTCGCCGGCTCGACGGCATTCCGCTCGCGATCGAGTTGGCAGCAGCTCGGATCCGGTCGCTGAGTCCTGCGGAAATCCTCGACCGCCTCGACGAACGTTTCCGCCTGTTGCGCGGCGCAGGACGGGGCCAGCTCGAACGCCACCAGACGCTCCACGCCGCCGTCGAGTGGTCCTATCGGCTGCTTTCCGATTCCGCCCGCAACCTTTTCGACGAGCTGTCCGTGTTCGCGGGTTCGTTCGACCTCGCTGCGGTCGAGGGGATTTGCGAGGTCGGCGATGGTGACCACCTCGATCTCCTCTCCGATCTCGTCGACAAGTCGGTGGTGGTCGCCGAAGCCGCAGGCCGACGGACCCGTTACCGCCTGCTCGAGACCCTCCGTCAGTACGCCGAGCAGCGCCTCGCCGACCGCGACAGGACGGCCGGAATGAGAAACCAACATCTTCGCTTCTACGCAACCGAGGCGAGTGGCGCCTGGCGAAAGTCGTACACGTCGGACGAAGCAGAGTTCTTCTCGTTCTTCGACGCAGAGTGGGACAACTTGCGAGCGGCGCTCAACTGGTCGCTCGCGCTCGGCGACCTCCCCGTCGCCGAGCAGCTGTTGGTCACCACGGGTGCCTTCGCCGAGAGCGAGATGCGCTACGAGCACGAGGACTGGGCCGTCGAGGTCGGCGAGCTCGCTCGTCGATCAGGTGAACGAAGTGCGGCGAGTCTCGGACTGCGCGCGTACTGGGCGCATCAGCTCGGCGATCCGACTCGCGCTGTCGAGTTGGCCGCCGAGGGTGCTGCGCTCGAGGGTGACGGGGTGAGCATCAGCGTCTGCCTCATCTGGCAGGGAGAAGCCCTTGTCGCCGGCGGACGAACGGATGAGGCCCTCGCCCTGGTCGAGCGGCTCCGGAAGATCGTCGACCACACCGACTCGACCATGCTGCGGGTCAAGGCATGGAACATGGTCTTCAACGTTCTCCTCGGTGCCAGCGACCCCAGCTTCTTCGAAGAACTCGAGCAGGCACGCGCGTACTATACGGGGACCGGGTCTCTCGCAGCGTTGAGCGTCTTCTCGTTCTATCGAGGGAACGGCCTGCTGTATCTGGCCGACCCTCCCGACGGCCGGGGAGCCCACGACGAATACCAGCTCTCGGCAGATGCCGCCCAGCGCATCGGCAACCTCCAGCAAGCGCTGTGGGCCGAGTTCGGCACGGTCAACGCACGGCTCCTCTGTGGCGATCTGGATATCGGTTCCGCGCTTCATCGGGTGCTGACGACCAGCCACCAGGCACGTCTGTGGCTGCTCACCCTGATGGCTCTCGAGACCGTTCAACTCTTCCACGCTCGGCGAGGAGCGCTCGACCAGGCAGCGACGATCGTCGGGTTCGTCGAACGATACCCTGCGCCGTTCGAGGGCATCACCGGCCCCTTCCGCGCCGAGGTGAGATCTCTCCTGGATGGGTCGACGCAGATTGTCCCAGCACGTGAACGCGGCCGCCGCATGGACCGGCACGAGATCGTCGTCTACGCCCTCTCGACTCTCGAGGGTGCCTGAGCCTGAGACGACGGACCGCGGCTCCAGCGCACGAGAACGTCAGCGAACCACCGGCGCCGCTGCGGGGAACCCACTCGTGCACCTCAACGACCGATGACCAACACTCCGACGGCCACGCTGCGGCAGGACTCACCCCAATGAGGCCGGCGCTGTCGGACGCGCTCGGCACCGGCCACTGCCTGGCTCGCCCACACACTTCGCTCGCGCCGAAACCCGTCCGAACCGGGCGGAGGCTACTCCACTCCGGCCCTTATGCCGTGCTCGACATTCGCGGTGGCGCTTGCATGAGTAGGCACTGGTCGCTTGTCACATTCGTGTCACGGGATCAGCCGGACGCAGCTGCACTCGACAGTCTTCGAGGAGACCCGGCGGACGGGTCTGCGCAGCTCAGCGGGACCGCCTGGCACCGGAGTGCACCGCCCGGCACGGCCTCCTCGAACTCAAACCCCCCTGACCATCGGGTCATGTGGGTTCGACCCCCCGGCACGTGGGTTGAGCTGTGCTGACGCGTTCTCGACGGGTTGCGAGGCGCCCAGCACCGGAGTCGGAGGTGCACGAATGTGCACAGAACGATCGGTCGGGATCTCGCCCCGGAGGCCCCCTCGACATCGTGATCAGGGTCGACGGCGAGGAGTACGCGTCCGGTGTCGTGCCGATCAGCGTGCCCCTTTCGTTCACCGCGAACGACTGTCTCGACATCGGCACTTGTCTCGGAAGTCCGGTCTCGCTCGACTACTACGACAAGGCCCCGTTCGCGTTCAACGGCACCATTCAAAAGGTCAACGTCCGCTATCTCACATGACTGTGGAAACCGATCGGAATCCGGCATTGCCGGTCTTGCTGTAGGTGTGCTCGAGGTGGCGGTTGTGGACGGCGAGCGCGCCGTGCTGGCGTTCCCACTCGACGATCCCATGGCGTCCAGCATCGATCCGATGTCGATGTGCGGCGGTGTCGGCGATCTCCAATCGATGACGACGGGTCCCGGTGTTGTCTGGTCAGGGTAGTAGGCGGTTCTCGAAGGAGTAGTCATTCATTATCTCGACGCCAGCGTCAGTGATCAGGAGTTGGTCTTCGAGTTTGACGCCTTGGCCGCTGGCGCGTGAGCCGATGTAGCTCTCGACGCAGAAGACCATGCCGGGCTCGAAGGCATCGTCGAGGGGATAGGGCACGCCGGGGGTGTGGAAGGGGAGGTTGGGATATTCACCGATCATGCCGAGGCCATGACCGACGCAGTAGTAGCGGCTGTCGCGGTGTTCCTCGGGAACGCGCCAGGCGTTGCGGGCGACGTGTTCGAAGGTGACGCCTGGGCCGATGAGCGAGACGTTGTGGCGCAGTTGCTCGTAGGCCCGACCGTAGAGGGTGCGCTGTTGTGGGCTGGCTGGGCGGTCACCGGCGAGGAAGGTGCGGGAAAAGTCGGCCGAGTAGCTCTCGAACGCGATTGCATCGGTGTCGACGCACACGAGATCGCCGTCCTGGATCACCCGGGTGCCACATTCCTGGAAGTAGGGGAAGGTGTTCGGACCGCTTTCCAGCAGCCGGGTGGAGACAAGTTGGCCGTTGGTTGCCAGAAGGCCGCCGACGAAGCGGCTCCACAGGTCGATCTCGGTCATGCCCGGCCGCAACGCGGCCTCCATCGCCCGTACCGCGTCGACGGTTCGCCGGGATGCTTCGCGCATGTAGGCGATCTCCAGCGGCAGTTTCACCCGGCGGGTGCGCGCCATCACCAGGTCGGCGTCGGTGATCGCGAACCCTGCGGAGCGCAATGCGTCGACTGCGGGGAACGGGAAGCTGTCGATCGCCAGTCGACCCGGCTCGCCGACGTGCTCGCGTGCCAGCGCGGCGATATCGCTCGCCATCGCTGCGCATTCGCCGGCCACGAAACCGTTGCTGGCGACGTGGCTCAACCCGTGGGCCACGCGCACCTCGTCGATGGTCGGGAGGTGCTTGGCCAGGTGCTCGCCCCCGACGTAGTCGAACAACGTCACCGGCCCTTCGGCGAACACCAGCAGGTAGCGAGCGGGGACGCACAGGTTGAAGATCGTCATGTTCGTCGCGCCGGTGATGTAGAGCACGTTGAACGGGTCGCGCACCAGTATCACCGGGACGTCGAGCAGCGTCATCACGCGTCGGGTGTTCGCCAACCGCTCGAGGTAGAGCTCATGGCGGGTGGCCGTTCTGTCCAGATCGACTCCGGACGGGTGATTCGGGTCGGTGGTCATGCGAGCAACCTCTCTTCGGAGCGAGGCGCGTGGGGTGCTCGACGCCGTGCCTCGTGAGTGTGCACCCGGCTGCCGAGCGTAACGGTGGTGGCTGCAGACAAGCGTTGGCTGACTCGGGCTCGGACCAAGGCAGCAAAGCCAGAGCCTAAACCGGTTTCGAGCCGTTCCCGATCGATGAGCTCAGGATGATGCTGCTGGTCTGCGGGTTCAGGCTGCGTTTCAGCGTCCGTGGCGGCGCCGCTGGGCTCGGTTCAGGTGTGGTCGGACGGGTGGGGGGAGTCGGGCCGATCGAGGCGGCGCACGGCCTGTGCGTGGCATTCGCAGTATGCGGTGTCCGGCAGGAGCACCTGCAGCACCTGGCCGGGTTGGGGGAGCGCGCCGTAGCGGGCAGCCCACAGGCCGAAGTAATCGCCATGGAGGTGGTTGTTGTGGACTTCGACGCAGCGCACCCCTCGGGTGGATGGTCGATCGAGCGGGGGTCGCCCCTTCGCTGCGATGCCCTCGGCGAGTTCGTTGAGCAACCCGTGCTGGTGGCGGCGATCGACGTCGACGACGATGAGTTCGGGATGGCCGAAGTTCTCGACGAGCCCGATGGTGTAGCTGAATGCAGAGTCGTCGTCGCCGACCTGGACGACGACCCAGCCGTGGATCATGACCTGCAGGTCGAGCGCCTGCATTGCTGCTTCGTGGGAGTAACCATCACATTGGAGACACATGAGGGCATTGTGAACGAGGGGTGTCACAGGGGCTGCTTGCGGGGTGCCTGCTTAAGCGTTTGGCGCACATTCGCTCAGCGTTTCACGCATGCATATACAGCGTTTCACGCTAGGGTGACGGCGTGATCGAGCGTCATCTGCTGCGTGTGGCACAGGAGTCGTTGCGCGAGTTCCGCGTGACGGTCATCAACGGTCCGCGTCAGTCTGGCAAGTCGACCTTGGCGAAGCAGTTGGTGGAGGGCCACGGTAGCTATTGGAGTTTCGACGATGAGTCCGTTCGCGCTGCGGCGCGGCTGGACCCGCACGGTTTCGTCGAGCAGGGAAGTTCGCCGATGGCAATCGATGAGGTGCAGCGCGGTGGCAACGATGTGGTGCTGGCCGTCAAGTCGATCGTCGATCGCCGCAACGACCGGGGCCAGTTCGTACTCGCCGGGTCGACCAGGTTCCTGTCGGTGCCGCAGTTGTCAGAATCGCTCGCTGGTCGTGCCGAGATCCTTGATCTGTGGCCGTTCTCGCAGGGCGAACTGACGGGTGTCCGCGAGACGTTTCTCGATGCGTTGCTGACCGATCCCGAACAACTCGCCCGTCGACGATTCGAACGAGTTGATCGTCGGGCATTGTTCGATCGGCTGGTGCGGGGTGGCTACCCGGAAGTGGTCGAGGCCACGCCGACGCAGACGGCGCGTTGGTATCGGAACTACGTCCGTACGGTGGTCGAGCGCGACATCGTAGAGGCATCGGCGATCACGCAGGCGGACGAACTGCCGACGTTGCTGCGCCTGTTGGCCGCGAAGACCTCGGGCGAGATGGTCACGGCCCGACTCGCCGGTGATGCCCGGATGAGCGCTGACACGGTGTCTCGATACGTCGGGCTCTTGGAGCTCGTTGGTTTCGTGACGCTGATCAGAGCCTGGACTCCGAGCCTGACGAGCCGCGAGAAGCGTCATCCGAAGGTGATCGTCACTGACACCGGGCTCGCGTGCGGGTTGCTCGGCCGAAATGCCGAGGGTCTCGGTATGGCCACGAGCCCGCTGACCGGACCCCTGCTCGAGTCGTTCGTGACGATGGAACTCATCAAGCAGCGCGGCTGGTCGCAGGCTCAGCCGACGATTCGTCACTGGCGAGATCGCAACGGCGCCGAGGTCGATCTGATCATCGAGGACGACAGTGGAAGCATCGCCGGCGTCGAGGTGAAGGCGGCGTCGACCGTAGCGACGGGCGACGTGAAGCACCTCCAGGGCCTGCGCGACAAGCTTGGCGACAGGTTCACCACCGGCGTCGTGCTTTACCTCGGCGACCGGGTGGTTCCGCTCGGTGACCGGATTTGGGCGCTCCCCGTTCCACTGCTGTGGGCGGATTGACCCAGGCGTCGCGCCTATCCAAACGCTCCTTGGCCGGCGGCCGGACTGGTGCCCTGCAGCGAGTAGTCGCCTCCCGCGGGATCGACGAACTGCGGGTCGTTGCTGGTGCTGGTGGTCGAGTCGTCGATCGTGAACGTGTCGTCGCCGGAGACGGTGACGACGTCGGTCCCGTTGGCCCACAGGATCGAGGCGGTGATCGCTATCGAGGAGCCGCCCTCCA
>JANOEM010000811.1:0-1960 GCA_031413195.1 Actinomycetes bacterium | reverse complement strand
AAGTGCATGCAGTCGATGCTGTTCCTCAAACCTCCTGGCCTGCAGGGCCAGGCGTGGCATCAGGACGAGCGGTTCATCCCCACGCGCGACCGATCGTTGGTCGGCGCATGGCTCGCTCTGGACGACGCCGACGCCGAGAACGGCTGCCTGTGGATCCTGCCCGGATCACATCGGATGGGTTACCTGTACCCGACCCGGCCTCACCTCGACCCGGACGAATTCGACTCGAGCGATCTGGCGTACGGGTTCGATGACAGCGACGCAGTGATGGTCGAGGTCGCTGCCGGCGACGTCGTGTTCTTCAACGGCTACACGTTGCATCGATCCTTCCGCAACCGGTCGCAGCGCACGCGTCGCGCGCTGGTCAATCACTACATGAACGCATGGTCGTACCTGCCCTGGATGATGAGCCAAGGCATCGACGTCGGCACCGAGGACTACCGCACCGTGGTTCCGGTCGCAGGCGACGACCCGTACGCATGGAAGGGCTACACCGAGCCGCCAGCGCGCACGTTCGTCCGCCCACAGGCGATGAACCTGGCAGCGACGGTCGTCGACGAGCGCACACATGTGGATACGTCGATCACGATCGAGTCCCCGATCCACACCGTGTGGGACGTCCTGGTCGGGTTCGATCGCTACCCGGAATGGAACCCTGCGCTCACGTCGATCGACGGCTCGGCCGACCCGGGCTCGGCGCTGCTGATCACCCGCTGCGATTCGGCCGGGGCGATCACCACCCACCGCGCCACCGTTGCGACCGTCGAGTTCCCGACCCGGATGGTGTGGCACGACGGGATGCCCGATCCGGTTCACCTGCACGGTGAGCGCGAGTGGTTGTTGACGAGCGACACCGACGGCAACTCCGTCGGCAGCACGACGGTGCGTCATCACCAGCGCTTCAGTGGTGCCCTCGCTCTCGAGACCGTCGACAGGACCGGAGCCGACCTCAAGGTCGAGTTCGATCGGTTCAACGCTGCGCTGAAGGACGAGTGCGAGCACCGGAACAACCGCTGAGAAACCTCGACGTCCGATATCTGACGCGCCGTCAGATACTGTGTGCCGATGACAACCGAATCTGACGCCACGCGGTCTCTCGACCTCCTCGACGGCAACTTCTACGTCAACGATCCCTACCCGACGTATGCGTGGATGCGGGAGAACTCGCCCGCACATTGGGACACCACCAACGAGCTGTGGGGCATCTCCCGCTACGACGACATCGTCGAGATCGAGCGCCGCAAGGACGTCTTCATCAACAGCGATCAGGTCAAGGGCGGGTATCGACCAAACCTCCCCGCCGATCCTGCCATCATCGGTCTCGACGACCCGTTCCATGCCCAGCGACGGGCGTTGGTTGCGCGGCGATTCACACCGAAATCGGTCGCCGACAAACAACCGCAGATCCATGCAGTGGTCACCGGCTTGATCGATGCCGCGATCGCCAAGGGGACAGTCGAGGTGATCGAAGACCTGGCCTCGCCACTACCGGCGCTGATGATCGGAAGGCTGCTCGGCTTCGAAGACGACGACTGGCCGAAGCTGCGCGATTGGTCCGAGCGCACGATCGCGTTGGGCGGCGGACCGCGGTACTTCAACCAGGACGGCCTCGACGCAGCAATCGAGTTCGCCGTGGCAGCGGCGGAGTTGTACGAGCAGAAGAAGACGTGTCCGATGGACGACCTGATGACGATGTACACGACCGCCGAGATCGTGGGACAGCAGTTCGGCCAGGGTGAGGCGGTGTCCGACGCCCTGCTGCTGCTCGATGGTGGCGCAGAGACCACCCGCACCGTCATCGCCCGAACGCTGCTGCTGCTCGACGCTTACCCCGAGCAATGGGCCAAGCTGAAGGCCGGCGCCGACATCGGGGTCGCGGTCGAAGAGTTCATCCGCTACGTCACGCCGATCCACAACATGTGCCGTGTCGCCAACACGGATTTCGACCTGCACGGCGACA
>JANOEM010000810.1:0-2329 GCA_031413195.1 Actinomycetes bacterium | reverse complement strand
CGGCCTGCTGACACCCGACAGCTTCCTGCCGGTCGCTGAACAGACCGGACTGATCGCCGCGCTCGACATGTTGGTGTTGGATGAGGCGTGCGGTTGGCTCGCTCAGGTTGACCTCACAGACCCCGGCTTGGTGCCGTGGGTCAACGTGAACCTGTCCCCGCGCAGCTTTTAGGAACCGGGGCTGATCGAAAACATCCTCGACGCACTATGTCGCCACGGCCTGTCGCCGACTCGCCTCGGGATCGAGGTGACCGAGAACCTGATGTCGGAACAAGCAGACCACGCGATCGAGACACTGCACCAACTCAAGAAGATCGGTGTGCGGCTCTCGCTCGACGACTTCGGCACCGGGTACTCGTCGCTCAGTTATCTCCAATCCTTCCCGGTCGACGTCGTCAAGATCGCCAAGCCGTTCATCGACGACCTCGAATCGTCGGATTCGAAGCGGGCCTTCGCCTCGGCGATCGTTGCGCTCGGCGGTGCTCTCGACAAGTTCGTCGTTGCCGAGGGAATCGAACGGCCCGAGCAACTCGCCCTGCTCGACTCGTTCGGTTGCGATGCCGGCCAGGGCTACTACTTCGCCCGTCCGATGGATGGAAGAGCTCTCGTCGTGTGGGCCCGTCAATGGCCGACGAGCTCCGCCGGGCCGGCCGGAGCGGCTGCGTCAACAACGACGACAACCGCAGTCATCGATCTCGGGTCGGTTCGCAGTCTCCGGCGTGGCGCCGAACCGGGGTCGATCAGCGTCGGCCTGCCCATGACGACGGGTAGTCCTGGTCGCTGATGCCGATCGCCGCATCGGTCAGGCCGAGCGGGCTGAACGCATCGATCATCACTGCGGTTTCTGCGGTACGGTTCACCCCAAAGCTGCGTTCGAGACTGCCCGGCTGAGGTCCGTGGACGAACCCCGCCGGGTGCAGGCTGATCGACCCGACGCCGATGCCTGAACCCGCACGACTGATGAAATCGCCGCCGGAGTAAAAGAGCACTTCATCGGTGTCGACGTTCGCGTGATGGTACGGCACCTTGACGGCGTCGGGGTCGAAGTCGAGCAGACGCGGGACGAAACTGCACACGACGAAACCCGCGCCCGCGAAGGTCTGGTGAACCGGCGGTGGTTGATGGATCCGTCCGACGATCGGTTCGAAGTCGGCGATGTTGATCGCCCACGGGTACAGGCAACCATCCCAGCCAACGACGTCGAACGGGTGCGTTGCGTGGACGTGCACCGACAGACCCGCCCGGGTGCGCACCAGAACGTGGACGTCCTCACCGTCGACTGTCGTCGGCGCGTCACTCGGACCACGTTGATCGCGCTCGCTGAACGGCGAGCCCTCCAACAGTTGGCCGCCAGCGCTGAGGTAGCGAGACGGCACGTCGATGTGCCGGCGCGCCGAGATCACGAGCATCTCGATCGGTGACTCGCTGTCGGCAACCCAGCGGTGCGTCGTCGACATCGGCACCACGACGTAGTCGCCGGGGCGCACGTCGAGATTCCCGAACACGCTCTCGAGCCGTGCCTTGCCGGATTGGACGTACATCAACTCGTCGCCGACTGCGTTGCGGTACAGCGAAGTCTGCCCTGAAACGACGAGGTACGAGATCGTCACGTCGTCATTGCCCAGCAAGGCACGCGCGCCGAACGCGGCATCCGGCGACAAGGCATCCGGTGAAGCGGCATCCGGTGACAAGGCATCCGGCGAGAGCAGGTTCGTTCGCAGATGATGTGGCCGGAGAGGTTGATTGGCACGGTAGGTGATCGGCGCACCGGCGACACCGGCCACATCGGCGACACGAACGATTGCGCTCGGTGAGCGCCGGTGGTAGAGCAGCGAGGACGGCCCGGAGAAGCCGTCGGCGCCCATCAACTCCTCGAACGCAAACTCGCCGTCGATGCGATGAATGGTGTGCCGCTTGCGCGGGATGTCGCCGACCCGGCGGTAGTACGGCACGTCAAGTTCCCTCTGCAGGACGCGTAGGCGTCGGCATGACCGCCGCGGTGACCTCGCCGAATCCGACTCGCAAATCGCCGCTGCCCGTGGAAGCGCCACACGAACCCCGCATTGTGACGGTGTCCCCGTCTTCGAGGAAGGACCGAGTCGTGCCGTCGGCCAACGTGATCGGCTCCGCGCCGCGCCATGAGAGTTCGATCATGCTGCCTCGTTCCCCACGTGCCGGTCCGCTGACCGTCCCCGATCCGAACAAGTCGCCGGCCCCGGTGGTCGCTCCGTTGACCGTGGTGTGGGCGAGTTGTTGGGCAAACGTCCAGTACATGCTCCGGAAGTTGGTCGATGTGATCGGGGTGTCATTGAGCTCGACTTCGAGTCGA
>JANOEM010000809.1:0-5089 GCA_031413195.1 Actinomycetes bacterium | reverse complement strand
CCATGGTTCCATCGGTCCTCCATCAGCCGTTGCAGGACACGAGACGCCACGATGCCGCCGCCGCGGACGAGCACGACGCCGGGCTGTTGCCGCAGACCTTCGTAGACATGTTCGTGTGGTTCGTACGCGTTGACGACGCGGGCGATGTCGTGGTACTTGCGTCGGTACTCCTGCAGGTCGGGCAGGAATCGCAAGCCGGGATAGCCGACGGCGAGGTGCACGAACTGCGAGCGATACGCAATGCGATGCGTCGGAGTCGTGTCGGGCGGAGGGGTGAGGATGGTGAAGTAGCCGCCACCGACTCGCTTGCGGACCATCCGAACCTGGCCGTTGACGACCATTTGCTGCCAGTTCATCCGGACCGCCTCTTTGGCCATCCCCTCGAAGACGGTGCCGGCCCGAGGGGTCCAGTAGTCCGTGAACACCGGCTCGACGATCACACTCCACAGCGCAGCGACACTTTTTTCCTTGCGGCTCTCACGCCATGCGTAGCTGGGAAATGCCCAGAGGTTGTCGGGCATGCCGGTCGAATCGCTTCGGAGGCGCTCCGGTCGAGGGATCTGTGAGACGGTCGTCAGGTACTCATACGTCTGCCACGGGTGATCGATGTTGGAAAGCACCCGGATCTGATCGGGGGATATTCCCGCAACGCGCAGGTGGTTCGCCATCACGAATGATCCGACTCCGCCGCCGACCGTGACGAACTGCACATCGACAATTGGAATGCCCGCGGCTACCACCATCTGATCGGTCCATGTGCTCGTTGCGATGAGTTCAGCTGTGAGATCACCGGGCCGGTTCACCACGGGTGGATCGGGCATTTCGATGACGCTGCTCGGTACCTTGATCATGTCTGTCATGGCCATGTCACCTCTCCGTCGACTTCATCCCCGTCGAGCCAATCCGAATAGTAGCCGCCGCTGTGCCATGTCCGTGTCGGGTGTCCTCAGACGGCGATGGCGTGAAAACCGCCGTCGACGTGAACGATCTCCCCGGTCGTTGCCGGAAACCAATCGCTGAGGAGAACGACAACGGCCTTCGCGACCGCGCTGGAGTCCTGGACATCCCAGCCGAGCGGTGCCCGATCGCTCCACACGTCCTCGAACTTCGCGAACCCGGGAATGCTCTTTGCTGCCATCGTCTTGATCGGTCCAGCTGCGACCAAGTTGGTGCGGATCTGCTTGGGTCCGAGCTCCCTGGCGAGATAACGATTCAACGACTCGAGCGCGGATTTGGCAATGCCCATCCAGTTGTAGGCGGGCCACGCAACGCTGTTGTCGAAATCGAGCCCGACGAACGCGCCGCCATGGGTCATCAGCGGAGCAAACGTCTCGGCGAGCGCCTTGAGCGAATAGGTCGAGATGTTCATTGCGACCGATACGTCGTCCCAGGTGGCGGCCATGAAGTCGTCGCCGAGGCAGCTGGCCGGCGCAAACCCGATTGCATGCAACACGCCGTCGACACGTCCCCATTTGGCCGCCAACTCGTCTCGGACCGCCTCGAGATGAGCGGGAACCGTGACGTCCATCTCCAGCACGTTGGGCGGTTTGGGGAGCTTGCGCGCCGTGCGTTCGGTGAGACTGAGCGCCCGCCCAGCCCCGGTGAGGACGATTTCTGCGCCTTCCTCCTGCGCGAGCTTGGCGACGCCGAATGCCAACGACGCATCCGTCAAGACCCCGGTGATCACGATGTTCTTTCCAGTGAGCAGACCCATGGGGCCGACCCTAGTGCCCATGCTGCGCGCTAAAGTCGACGTGATTTGAAATCCTCGGTGGGGCCGTCCGGGTCTCCTCGTTGCCCGCGAACCCAGAAGGATCACCGCTTTGACAATGCGTTTGTTCGACACGGCCAGACAGGCGGTGGTCCCATTCGAGCCCGGACCGACCGTTTCGATGTACACGTGCGGCATAACTCCCTACGACGCGACCCACCTCGGCCACGCCGCGACGTTCGTGATCTACGACGTGTTGCAGCGTCGCCTGATCGATCTCGGTCACGTGGTGAAGTGCGTCCGCAACGTCACGGATGTGGACGACCCGTTGTTCGCCAAGGCCCGCCAGTTGGGTGTGCACTACCTCGATCTGGCAGCCGGTGAAGAGGCCCGATTCGAGCGGGACATGGTGGCGCTCAACATGCTGCCGATGTACAGCACGCCTCGGGCGTCTTCGGCGATCAGTGACATCCGCGGGTTCATCGGGATGGTCCTCGATCGTGGGTTCGCGTATCAGGCCGGTGGTTCGGTGTACTTCGACGTCTCGAAGTTCCCCGAGTTCGGCTCGATCTCCAACTATTCGCGCGAGCACATGATCGAGATCGCCCGCGAGCGGGGCGGCAACGTCGACGATCCGAACAAACGCGACCCGCTCGATTTCGTTCTGTGGCACCCATCGGCCGAGGACGAGCCGTCGTGGGAAACAATGTGGGGGCCAGGGCGCCCCGGATGGCACATCGAGTGCAGCGCGCTCGCGCTGCGCGAACTGGGTACAACGATCGATCTGCACGGCGGCGGCACCGACTTGATCTTTCCCCATCATGAGTGCGAGCGGGCACAGAGCGAAGCAGCGACGGGGGAGCCGTTCGTCAAGCACTGGATGCACGGGCCGATGGTGTTCATGGACGGCCAAAAGATGTCGAAGAGCCTCGGCAATCTGGTTTTCATCGACAAGCTCCGCGAAACCTATGACCCACGCGCAATTCGGCTCGCGATCGTCGAGCACCACTACCGCTTCAACTGGAGTTGGGACGACACGCTGATGCCGCGAGCCGTAGCGCGCCTCGGTCGGTGGGAAGCGTCGGTGGGGGGCTCGCAATCGATGGTTCTCGAACACGTCAGGGCCGCGCTCGATGATGATCTCGACACGGCTGCCGCAGTGCGGGCGATCGATGCCGCTGTCGACGACGGTGAAGACGTGACCGACGCTGCCGCGCTACTCGGGGTCGTGTTGTAGGTGTGGCCGCCCGAACCTGGGCACGGTTCCTTCATCAAGGATTCACGTTCCGTGCAACTCGGTGTAGCCCGGGCAACCGATCTGTCGTTTACTATGGCGTCTTATCGAGGCGTCTTGAGCCGTACTGGTGAGACCGAAATCGAAGAACCGACATCGAAGAACCGACATCGAAGAACCGAAATTGAAGAGAGGTGACACTGGATGAGCGACGAAGCCACGACACAGGGCGCTGGAGCGATCCAGCGTCGAACCCGCAGGTTCATCCGTCCCATCGCAAACCGGCTGTGGAGCTTCGACCTCCAGGGCTTCGAACGACTCCCTGCCGAAGGCCCGGCGATTCTGTGTCCGAATCACGTCAGCTTCCTGGACAGTGGATTCCTGATGCTGCATGTCGGTCGCAACATCAGCTTCGTCGGAAAAGCCGAGTACATGGATTCATGGAAGACCAAGTTCCTCTTTCCGGCGATGGGAATGATCCCGATCGATCGCAGCGGAGGAGCAAAGAGCAACGCTGCGCTCGATGCGGCCGAGGCAGTTCTGCGCCGTGGTGAGCTTTTCGGCATCTTCCCCGAGGGCACCCGCAGCCGCGATGGGTACTTGTACAAGGGGCACACCGGCGCAGCAAGGCTGGCGCTGAAGGTGGGCTGCCCGATCTACCCGGTCGGCGTGATCGGGACCCGCGAGATCCAACCTCCGGACGCCAAGTTCCCCAAGATCCGCAAATCGGCGACGATCAAAATCGGCCGGCCGATCAAGGTCGAGCGATACCTGAACAGGGCCGAAGATCATCTCGTCCTGCGCCAGATCACCGATGAGTTGATGTACGAGATCCGCGAACTGACCGGCCAGGAGTATCGCAACACCTACGCGACCAAGAAGGCCGAGAGCCTGCCCGCAGACACGGCCGTCGTCGCGCACATCAACGAAGACATCCTCTCGCTCCGCCAGCCGGTCCTCGTTCCATCAGCCGGAGGCTGACGGATGGTGACGGATGCTGCGGAGTAATTAGCAGGCTGCGTCTCGGAGGCGGCCCTACACTTGCCGGTGCTATGGCCGACATCACGATCACTCTTCCCGACGGAATGCAACGCCCCTTCCCCGAAGGCACCACTGCTTCCGATGTCGCGGCGTCGATCGGCCGAGGACTGGTCAAGGCCGCTGTCGCAGCAGTCGTGAACGGCGACGAAGCCGATCTCTCCGCCCCGTTGCCCGACGGGGCCTCGCTCTCGATCATTACCGGCGACTCCGAAGACGGACGTCACGTGCTGCGCCACTCGACATCTCACGTCATGGCGCAGGCTGTGACTCAGTTGTTCCCGGGAGCCAAGTTCTCGATCGGCCCGGCGATCACCGACGGGTTCTACTACGACTTCGACCTTGCCGATGGCCGGACGTTCTCCGAAGACGACTTGAGCGCAGTCGAAGTTCGGATGCGCGAGATCATCAAGGCCGACCAACCTTTCGTACGCAGCGAGATGAGCATCGACGATGCGTTGCAACTCTTCTCCGATCAGCCGTACAAGCAGGAGATCATCGAGCGGGTCCGCGCCCTCGCCGACGCGCCGATCGATCCTGACGACGACGAGGTCGCTGTCGACGCGGGCGAAGTCACGATCGGCGGAACGGTCAGCGTGTATCGCAACACAGCAGACTTCGTCGACATGTGTCGCGGGCCGCATGTCCTCAGTACGGGCAAGCTCGGATATTTCAAGTTGATGAAGGTCGCCGGCGCGTATTGGCGTGGCAACGAAAAGGGCCCGATGTTGCAGCGGATCTACGGCACGGCCTGGGATTCCAAGGCTGCGCTCGAAGAACACCTGCATCGCCTGGAAGAGGCCGAGAAGCGAGACCACCGCAAGCTGGCGACCGAGTTGGACCTGCTCAGCTTTCCGCTTGAACTGGGCGGCGGGCTGGCCGTGTGGCACCCGAAGGGCGCCATCATCCGCAAGCTGATGGAGGACTACAGCCGCGAACGTCATCAAGACGGCGGGTACCAGTTCGTGTACACACCTCATCTCGCCAACGGCAAGCTGTTCGAAACCAGCGGGCACCTTGCTTGGTACAAGGACGGGATGTACCCCGCGATGGAGATGGACAACGGCACGTACTACATGAAGCCGATGAACTGCCCGATGCACTGC
>JANOEM010000808.1:0-2365 GCA_031413195.1 Actinomycetes bacterium | reverse complement strand
GCCTCGGTGACGCGCAGTCCGTTGAGGCCGAGCAGCACGGCCAGCGCGGCATGGTCGCGATCGAATCGCTCTGCGGTGAACAGGAACACACCGAACTCGGTGCGATCGAGACCGCGTGCCTCGGTTGGATGGACCTGGGGTCGTCGGACGTACTGCGCGGGGTTCGAGGAGATGATCCCGTCGATGTGCGCGAACTTGTAGAAGCCGCAAACCGTCGAGAGCCGACGATCGATGGTCGCGGCGGCCAGCCCGCGTTGTTCCATGGACACTCGGAACAGTTCGATGTGCGGACGAGTCGCTCCCATCACCTCGACGTGGTGATCGTGGGCCCACTGGAAGAACCCGCGTAGATCGTCGCGATAAACGTCGAGTGTTCGACCGCTGTATCGCGCAAGGAATGACGCTGCAGCCATCTGTTCCTCGTCGAACGTCTCGCCGGGCGGCTGCTGCATGGCCAGCGTTGTCGTTGGTGTGTCGAGTGATGTCATGACGGACCTCCGTGTCGTTGTGGAGTTCCAGCAGAACCATGCCTGTCAATCCGGTCCTGGTTCATCGCCGAGAGAGTGCACTCACCCGGCGTTTGGTGACGCCGAGCGGCCACTCCCAGTTCGGTATCGATCAGGTGGCGTTCCGCTGCTGGCGAGGCATCGGGGGAGGTGACGCCCCGCCAAGGCAGCGTGAACACGTGAATCATCCGGCACCGACATGACGAAGATGGAACCGTCCTGCGCGCCTTGCGTAACGAAGTAGATCCGGCGTTCAGGAGCGTGTGACGCCCTGGGGACTCCGTTCCAAGTTCCACCAGTAGTTGGTTGTGTCACCTTGATCTGCGATCTGGCCGCCGATTGCTTCGTAGAGCGACCGCGCTGCAACGTTCCCGCTCCCGGTGGTCAAGAACACCTTCGTCGCGCCTCGCTGCTGAGCCGCACCGAGGAACGCAAGCATGAGTCCGCGACCAATCCCACGCCGCCAATGAGGCCCAGCGACTTCGAGCTCGTGAACGTAGGCCATCGCCGAGTTGTCGGGACGCTGGAGGTAGCAGCCCCAGCAGTAGCCGGTCACGGTCTCCGGCTCTCCTGCAACGAAAGCAATGGTGTGGTCGAGGGCGGCGAAGGTTCGAGCGTCCTCGGCGTTGCGGAATTGCATCGTCGCCGATGCGAGTAGGTACGAGTTTGCCGGCGAGATCTCCGTAAGCACGACGGCATTCTCTCACTGCAACTCTGCCCTCTGTGCTGACGCAGCGACGTGGATCCGGCGTTCGGTGACAGCACTCCGGAGGAACCACGGGCGGTTCACCGCTGGACGCGGCGGCCCTCGCGAGAAAGTGCTGCCTGCTTGGCTGGTGATTGGGAGCAAACTGACGATCGTGTTGGAACAGCCCGTGTCGGACGGGGCAGTGGCGATTCAGTGTCCGACGGATGATGATGTCGCGGTTCTCGTGGCAGGACGTGATGCTGAGTTCTTCACGTTTCTTGGTGAGGGATCGGTCGCGCCGGAGCCGACCGCGTGCATTGTCGTGAATGGGCATGTCGTCGGATGGGTCGACTTCGATCACGACCGTTCCTGGCTCCAGGATGATGAGGTCAACCTCGGCTACAACGTGTTCGGACCGCACCGCCGGCGGGGGTACGCGACCCGAGCGGTGCTGCTGCTGATGGAGCATCTTCGGGAGCACTCCGACTGGCGAGTAGCGACGTTGCTCATCCATCCTGACAATGCTCGATCGCTCGCCGTCGCCCGACGCGCTGAATTCGTTCAGGTTGGCGATCTCGACGGCAACCCGTATTGGAAGAAGCAGATCCGCACCGTGCCGACCGACACAGTTTGACCGAATACCCACCCGCTGAGCCGGCGGTCGGGGGCAACTCTCGTGCGGCCGATCAACCTCGAGTGACGGAGTTGCGATCGATGACGATGGCGATGCGGCATTACCGGTTCAGTAGGTGACGACATTGAGGTGGTGCGACCATACGTCGCCGTAGCGCCCCCACGGCCTGAATCCGTGCTGAGAAGAGCTCTGCCGCGTACGTGAACATGGCAGGTCGGCTGTCATCGAATCGATGAGGCGAACGGGTGATGTAGTGTTCGCAGACTTGATCGGCTCTCAATGAAGGAGGACTGGGGCATGGCAAGTCCGTTGGCAGATCTATTGGATGTCTTCGCTGATGACGAGAGCGCCGACGTCATTCAAGCAGGAACACTTCGGACGACGCGCGGGACTGCGCTCTTCCTGGTTTCCTTCCTCACGATCTTCTATGTGATCGATGGGATCGGGCCGGAAGTCGAGTGGCTCACAAACGAGAATAAGTTCCTCATGGTTCTCGGCGCTGGTTTTATCTGGGCGATCGTGGCTGCGGCAGACGCA
>JANOEM010000807.1:0-11854 GCA_031413195.1 Actinomycetes bacterium | reverse complement strand
CGTGGACAAGTGGGTGCCTCCCGGCGGAGTGGTCGGGACGATGAGCGTGCTCGGCACGTCCCATCGGCAACGAATCGGCGATCTGCTGGCCGGGACCATCGTCATTCGCGACCCGGACCGCACGGCGCTTCCGCGCGGCATCTGGTTCCCGGTACCGGTCGGATTCGAGTCGTATGCCGCGTCGATCGACCCGACCGCGTTCACGGTCGACCAGTACACGGTCGTTCGTGCGTTCCTGATCCGTGTCAACGAATTGACGCCTGCTGCTCGATCCTCGATTGCGCTGGATCTCGCGCAGCGCACGGCGTCGACCCTTCGCCACGTTCGACCGGCTCAGGTACCCCCCGAAGTATTCCTGCTCTGTGTGATCGCCCGATACCAGCGCCGTGCGTTTCCCGAGCACCAACCGGTCGCGTGGAACGCCGGCTGAGCCGACCAGCAGTAGCCGAGCAGCCATAGCCCAGCAGCCATAGCCCATCGACCCGGCGCCGGGGCGGTACCCTCGACCCGGTGACGGCCGCCGACACGCTCATCTACTTGGACCACGCTGCAACCACTCCGATGCGCCGCGAGGCGGTCGAGGTGATGTTGCCGTTCCTGACCGAGCGGTTCGCCAATCCGAGCGGATCCCATCGGTTCGCCAGGTCGGTTCGCCAGGTGGTCGACGAAGCCCGCGATGTCGTGGCTGAGGCGGTCGGCTGCCAACCCGGTGAAGTGGTGTTCACGGGTTGCGGCACGGAGAGCGACAACGCAGCGATCATGGGCGTGCTCCAGCGAAGCGGCGGAATCGGGGTGTGTGCCGCTGCGGAACACCATGCGGTGCTCCACCCGATCGAACACAGCGGCGGTCGGGTCGTGCCCGTCGACAGCGCCGCCCTGATCGATCTCGACCTACTCGCCGCTGCTCTTGACGAAACCGTGTCGGTGGTCTCGGTGATGGCTGTCAACAACGAAGTCGGTTCGATCACCCCGATCGGCGACGTCGAAGCAGTCGTTCGTCGCCATGCGCCGAACGCGTTGCTCCATACCGACGCAGTTCAGGCGCCGTGCTGGCTCGACCTGCGCGGGATCACGTCACACGTCGATCTGCTTGCGCTGTCGGCGCACAAATTCGGCGGTCCGAAGGGAACCGGAGTCCTTGTGGTCCGACAGGGCACGTCTCTCGAACCGCTCCTGCAAGGTGGTGGCCAGGAACGCGATCGTCGCAGCGGTACCCACAACGTTGCGGGCATCGTTGCGATGGCCGAGGCACTTCGCCTGACCGACATCGAGCGGGTCGCCGACACCTCCGAATCAAAGGGCTTCGCGACCGACTGGTCGACAACCTGCTCGCCGAACTCGACGACGTCATCGAGACCGTCGATCGATCGGTCAAGGTGGCCGGTTCGGCGCACATCTGCATCGCCGGCATCGAGAGTGAGGCGTTGCTCTATCTCCTCGATGAAGCCGGCGTTTGTGCATCTGCTGCATCTGCATGTGCGAGCGGGGCGATGGAGCCGTCACACGTTCTCGCAGCGATGGGCATCGACAAGCGGTACTCGCTCGGTGCGCTTCGGATGAGCCTCGGCCGGACCACCACCACCGATGCCGAGGTCGACCGAACGACAGCGGTACTGATCGAGATCGTCGGGCGACTCCGTTCTGCCCGCGCCGGGTCGCTTCGATGAAAGTCATGGTTGCAATGAGCGGCGGTGTCGATTCATCTGTGGCCGCGGCGCTGCTGGTCGAACAGGGCCACGAGGTCGTCGGAGTCACGATGCGACTGTGGGGTGGCGAGAGCGACACCGGGTGCTGCAGTGTCAGCGATGTCGACGATGCCCGACGCGTCGCGCAGCAGTTGGGCATCGATCACCTCGTCTTCAACTTCACCGAGGACTTCAACGACCATGTCGTCGCCCCCTACGTCCAGGCTCACGTCGAAGGGGTCACGCCGAATCCGTGCATCGAATGCAACCGCCACCTCAAGTTCGCGCGGCTCAGCGAGCGTGCGACCTTGCTCGGTTTCGATGCCGTTGCCACCGGGCACCATGCCCGAGCGACCGCGTCGGACCGAGGAATGGAACTCGAACGCGGGGCTGACCGTGACAAGGACCAGAGCTATGTGGTCCACATGATCGATCAGTCAGAGCTGCAGCGGACGCTGTTCCCGGTCGGCGGGATGACCAAGCCACAGGTCCGGGATCATGCAGGTCGGCTCGGTCTGCGTACCGCCACGAAACCCGACAGCCAGGATGTTTGCTTCATCACGAGCACGGGCGGTCGAACGACCTTTCTCGGCACCCGGATTCCCTTCCGCCAAGCCAGGGTCGTCGACAGCGCGGGGACCGAACTGGGTAGCGTGCCGGCCGTCGAGATGATCACGCTCGGCCAACGTCGCGGGATCGGCCTGCCGGGCGGCGGCCCGAAGCGATTCGTCGTCGATATCGACATCGAGCGTTCGACGGTCACGGTCGGCGCCGAAGCGGACCTCGTCGTCGCCGGGCATTCCGTGAACAGGATGACCTGGATCCACGATTCGCACACGGTGACAACTTCGCCGAGCGTCCTCGTGCAGTGCAGCGCCCACGGCGCGCCGCAGCAGGCAACCGTCACAGTCGCCGACGATGGTCGCAGTGCGCAGATCCGTTGGGCCCATCCGCAGCGTCGTATCGCCCCCGGCCAGAGCGTGGTGATCTACGACCAGAGCGACCGGTTCGTGCTCGGCGGTGGCATCGCCGACGCCCCGCTCACCTGACGGCGCAAACAGCGCGGCCCTCGACGATCGGGGGCTGCGCGCGATTACCTACACGTGATGTGGCAAATCGCGCGTGGTCGTCGGCGCGCTCGAAGGTTGCGCGCGATTACCCACACGTGATGTGGCAAGTCGCGCGTGGTCGTCGGCGCGAGCGGCGCGAGCGGCGCGGGTGGATCGAGCGGAGACGTGGCCCGAACGGATCGTGTCAGCCGACGGGGAGATTTCGGCGGGCCGCTGCGGCGAGCGCGAGTCCAGGACGGGTTGGACTGACCAACGCGCTGCGAACGTGGAGTGCGACTCCCATCGGTTGATCCTTGCGGCCACGTGTGACGACCGTGTCGAGTTCGCGGAGAACGATCTCGATGGGTGCTCCGGCCGTCCCACCGGTGAGATCGGCGGCCTCACTGCCGGCTGGAGCAAGATGTACCGACTGCAGTTGCGCGGCGCGGAACAAGGCGTTCTCGACGAGCAGCATCGGGTCGTGGACGACGAGGCCGACCGGGACGACGACGAACCATCGGCGTGAGAACTGATGAAAGCGTGGTGCCACGAATACGGTGAGTCCGGCGCCCGCCGCGGCGAGGGCGGTACCGATAATCCACGATTCGTTGGCCACGAAGATGACGCCCGCCGACATCGTCGTTGCCGTGAGGAGCCAGAACACGATCACCGGCACCAACGACGGAACCGGCGGTTTGAGCGGGAATCGCTGTTCATCCCCGTACGCAGAACCCTGAACGAGGCCGATGCCCACCTCGCCGCTGAACCAGAGCAGCACGGCCAGAGCAGTGGCCGCTGCTGCGGCGGCGATCTTCCAGCCGGCCACGTCCGGACCGAGGCCGCTGACCGCGACGACGACGGGCGCCAGCGGCGCAGCGAGGCGTCCGCCGGTGAGGCTCACGGTGCTCGGTACCAGCGTCGCAAGGAGCACCGCTGCCCAGGTGCCCCACAACACAGCGACTGCGAGAGTGCGTCCGGCGCTGTCAAGTGTCGACATCGCATCACCGAGCAACGGTACGAACACCAGCGGCTGCAAACCCCACACGACGCGCAGCATCCACAGCGACACAGAAGGAAGCGACACAGAAGGAAGCGACACAAACGAACCAAGACTCATCGACCGGTACCGCCGAATGGTCTGTGTCTCCCGCTCGAATCGGTTTGCATGTGGTCGGCTCTGATCGTCATGGTTTACGGAATGGAAACACGATCGGTTTCGAAAATCCCGGTCGGCTGTGTCACGATAACGGCGCAAGCCGATGTGGCGAACAATGGTCCGATGCCGGGCCGCCGAGGCGATGCGGAGGAGGCGTGGCGATGAAGGAAGAAGACGTTCATCTCAACGTCGTCGGCCCGCGCATGCCTTCGAGAGTTCTCGGCGGCATGTCGATGGGCATCGGAAGTCTCCCTCATCTCTCACTCGTCGACGCCGTCACGTTCAGCCTGACATCGACGGACATCGTCACGATCCCGACGCTGCCGCGACGATCGCCGGCCGAGAGCATGATCGCCCAGGCGGTCGTCGGCATAGAAGGGGTCACGGTCGGCCAGTACGGTGCGATCGCGGTCGATGCAGCTCGGGTGAATGCCCACTCGCCGATCCACACCGATCTCGACAGTGACGCGTTTGCCGGTATCAGCAGTTTCCTGCGCTACGCCGACGACTTCGTCGGCCCCGTCAAGTGGCAGATGGTCGGCCCGATCACGTTGGGCATCGCACTGTTGCGGGCCGGCCTTTCCGCCGATGTCGCCTTCGAGGTGGCCGTGCGCACGGTCCGCGCCCATGCCCAGTCGCTCTCCGCAGCAGTGGCCGAGGCCTTGCCGCACAACGAGCAGATCATCGTTCTCGATGAACCGGATTTCGGTGCAGTCCGCGAGCCGGGATTCCCGATCGCACCCGATGTCGCCGTCGATGTCTTGTCGGGCGCGCTTGCGATCATCGAGCCGGTAGCGATCTCGGGTGTTCATTGCTGTGGCGACGCCGATTGGGCCGCGCTCATGTCCGCCGGTCCTGCCCTGCTGTCGATTCCGGCTGACCTCGTTCTCCTCGAGAGTGCCGGATACGTGCAGCGGTTCCTCGAACGCGGCGGTTGGATCGCGTGGGGCGCCATTCCTACCGATGGCCCGGTCCCGATGTCGGCCGAGCTTCCGTGGAAGAAGCTGTGCGGATTGTGGTGCCAGCTCGTACAACGCGGCTGCAGCCCGGAACTGCTCCGCCAGCAGAGCCTGATCACGCCTGCCTGCGGGCTCGGGCTGCACAGCACAGACGTTGCCGAGCGCGTGCTTCGAATCACCGGCGAGTTGTCGGCGAGAGTTCGCGATCAGGCGGCTGCAACGCGGTTCGCGTTCGGCGCCTGATCGACACACCGGTCGCACCGGAAACCCGTCACACCCGTTCGGTAGGGTTTCGCCGTGCCCCAATCCGTCGACGATCTCCAGCGCATCTCAGATCTGCGCGCCCAGCTCGCCTACCACAACCATCGCTACAACGATCTCGATGACCCGGAGATCAGCGATGCGGACTACGACCTGCTCATGCGCGAGTTGCGGTCGCTCGAAGAGCTCCATCCCGACTCCGTGACGCCCGACTCGCCATCGCGCACGGTCGGCGGGGCCGCCTCGGCGACGTTCGCGCCGGTGGTCCATCGGTTGCCGATGACCAGCCTCGACAATGCGATGGACACCGACGAACTCATC
This sequence comes from Actinomycetes bacterium, assembly GCA_031413195.1. Classification (GTDB taxonomy): domain Bacteria; phylum Actinomycetota; class Acidimicrobiia; order Acidimicrobiales; family Ilumatobacteraceae; genus WLMZ01. The sequence goes on along the minus strand of JANOEM010000807.1, from coordinate 6,423 downwards.
GCATGGGGAGAACGGTTGTTGCGGGGGCTGAGCGGCGCAGAGGCCACGTTCGTCTGCGAGCTCAAGATCGACGGCCTAGCGATGAGCATCCGCTACGAGGGAGGCGAACTCGTTCAGGCCGCAACCCGGGGTGATGGACGCGTTGGTGAGGACGTCACGGCCAACGTCAAGACGATCGGATCGATCCCGCACCGCCTGCAGGCAGCACCGGGGTTTGAGGTGCCCACCGTGATCGAGGTCCGCGGCGAGGTTTACATGCCCCTTGCCAGCTTCGAGAAACTGAATGCCGCAGCTCTCGAAGCCGGCGAGAAGCTGCTGGTCAACCCTCGCAATGCCGCTGCCGGAAGCCTTCGCCAGAAGGATTCACGGATCACCGCCAGGCGGTCGCTCGCGTTTTGGTGCTATCAGCTTGGCGAGGTCGTTGGCGGCCCGGACTTCTCGTCGCACCATCAGTCCATGCAGTTCCTCCAGTCACTCGGGTTCCCGGTCAACCCAGAAGTGCGTCAGGTCGTCGGTGTGGATCAAGTCGCCCAGTTCTGCGCGCATTGGCAGCAACACCGCCACGACCTCGGCTACGACATCGATGGCTGTGTCGTGAAGGTCGACGACCTCCAGCAGCGCGAAACGCTCGGATTCACGTCTCGCGCCCCGCGATGGGCGATTGCGTTCAAGTTCCCGCCGGAAGAACGCACCACACTGCTCACCGACATCATGGTGTCCGTCGGTCGCACCGGCCGGGTGACTCCGTTCGCGGTGCTGGAACCGGTTTTTGTCGGCGGCTCCACAGTCTCCATGTCAACGCTGCACAACCAGGACCAGGTTGCGCTCAAAGATGTCCGGCCGGGTGACACGGTCATCGTCCGCAAGGCCGGCGACGTGATCCCCGAGGTGGTCGGTCCCGTGATGTCGTTGCGTCCGGCCGGAAGCCAACCATGGGTGTTCCCGTCGATATGCCCGTGCCCTCTCAAGTCGCAACTCGTTCGCCCAGAGGGTGAGGCGAACATCGCCTGCGTCGAACCGACGTGCCCATTCCAACGGGATCAACGGATCATCTACTTCGCAACCCGCGGCGCGATGGATATCGAAGGGTTGGGCGAACGCACGGTGTATCAACTGAGCGAGGCCGGTCTGGTCAAGGATCCCGCCGACATCTACTCGCTCACGGTCGAGCAACTGTTGCAGCTTGAAGGATTCGCGCAGGTCAGTGCCGAACGCCTGGTCGAGTCGATCCAAGGGTCGAAGGATCGACCACTCCCGAAGCTGTTGACGGCGCTCGGCATCAAGCACCTCGGACCATCGGCCGCCGAAGGACTCAGTCGCGCCTTTGGCAACCTCGACGCGATCATGCAGGCGAGCGACGCAGACCTCGCGCTCACCGAGGGCCTCGGTGGCATCATCGCATCGTCGATCACGAACTGGTTCTCCGTCGATGCGAACCGAGCTTTCGTCGAGAAGCTGCGTGCGGCGGGCGTGCAGTTCGGAAACGTCACGGTCAGCCGTCTGCCGCAGGTGCTTGCAGGCAAGGCGGTTGTCGTCACCGGCACGCTCGATGGGTACACCCGCGAATCGGCCGAAGCCGCGATCAAGGATCGTGGTGGCAAGAGCCCTGGCAGCGTCAGCGCCAAGACCTTTGCGCTGGTGGTCGGCACCGAGCCAGGCGCGTCGAAGCTCGCCAAAGCGACCGATCTGGGGGTACCGATTCTTGGCCTCGACGGCTTCGAGCATCTGCTCGTAACCGGCGAGCTCCCGACCCGGGCCGGCTGACGGCGTCTCTTCAGGTCACGCGGTTCAGATCACGTCGAACTGCCAGAGGAACGACTTCTGGAACGCCTGACCTTCGATCAGTTTCCAGTAGCGGACCTCTACGGTATTGATACCGGTGTTGAACCTCTCGATCGCTGCACCCTCGGTTGGCACGAACGTGAGGGTGAAGTTCCCGGGCTCGAAGATCGTCACCTTCGGCAGGTTGACTGATGCCCCCGGCTCTGCATCGCTGGCGAGTTCAGCAAGGCTCACGGTCTCGATCTCGACCCCGTTGAGGATCAGGACCCCGGTGAAGCCCTCGGCGAGGTCGACCTGGACCTGCTCTTGCCGCTGAACCTGGGTGGCGTTTCGCACGGGTTGAATGCTCTCCAGATTGGGCGGCAGATTCTGTGCCTCGTCGCCGGTGACCGACGCGTTGACCCCGAGGAAGACGAGGACGAAGCCGACCGCAATGGCCAAACTGGCCAACACCCGGCCGAGACGTGGATCGAGACTTCTCACACTGACATTCTCATCGGGAGCCGGTCCTTTCCCACCCGGTCATGGTGAAAACCGCATGTCGCCGGCGGGTCGCGACCCAACTCCGGGCGTCACCAGGTAACTTCTCAATCCCATGGCACCCAACGACGCGCTCATCGGCCGCGCTCTGGCCGGCCGCTACCGGTTGCTGCAGCGGCGCGGCATCGGCGCGCACGGAATCGTGCTCGACGCCATCGACGAGGAACTGCAACGGCCGGTCGCGGTCAAGATTATGATGCCCCAGTTCGTGAACACCCAGCAGCTCGAGGCTCGGTTCCGGCTCGAAGCGCAGGTTGCAGGGTCGCTGAACCATCCGAACCTCAATGCGGTCTACGACTGGGGAGTCGAAGAAGTCGAGGGTTCCACCGTTCCGTATCTGGTCCTCGAGCACCTGAGCGGCGGGAGTCTCCGCGACATGCTGGATCGGGGGCGACTGCTCACCCCGTCGCAAGCGCTGATGATCGGGCTCGACGCGTGCCGTGGGCTCGACTACATGCACACTCGTGGAGTCATCCATCGTGATCTCAAGCCTGCCAATCTTGCATTCGGTGACGACCGGCACCTGCGAATTCTCGATGTCGGCATCTCCCGAATGGTCGCGGAACACACCTGGCAGGAGCCAAGTGCTGCCGGAATCGACGCGGCGCGGTACGCGTCGCCCGAGCAGGCTCGGGGCGGCTCGCCGCAAGAGGGCACGCTCGACTCGGCCTCTGATATCTACTCGCTGTGCCTGATCATGATCGAAGCAGTGACCGGTCAGGTGCCGTTCTCGTCGGACTCCACCGTCGCAACCCTCAACGCGCGGTTGGACAAGCTCATGCCGGTTTCTGCCGATTTCGGCCCACTTGCATCGGTGCTTTCCCGTGCCGGCAGTGTGCAGCCGTCCGATCGCTACACAGCGGCGGAGTTCGGGCGAGCGCTCGTTCTCGCGGCCGAGAACCTACCCCGGCCCGGAATCCTGCCGATCGTCGGCAGCAGCGGTCTCGGTGACGACACCGGTGGGATGCGGCGACCCAGCGATCCGACCGGCCCGTTGCAACGTCCCGAGCCGACGATCGCGCAGGCTGTTCTGCCGCTCGCCGCCCCCCGGGAGCTCGGCGATGTCGCTCTTTCGGCGCGATCCGGCGAAGGCGAAACCGGGCAAGCCCCTGCCACCGAAACCATCGATGTGCTTGCCTCGGTTGCGCCGGCGCTGAGTATTGCGATGGCCAATGCCGATGTCGAAGGGATGGCGCACCCGCAGACGCTCCCGCCGCCACAGGGCCCGCCTCAGCCCCCGGGTTCTGCTGAGGCCTTCGCAGGGTTCCCGATGCCGGCGGCCGGCCCTTCGGCCTCGGCGGAACTGTCGATCAACCTTGCTTCCGAGCCTGCGCCGACGGCCGGTATGGCAGCGGTTCCTCCTGCGTCCGGCGTCGGTGGATCAACCATGAACATCGCCCCGATGGCCTTGGCCGACGACGGGGTCGAGCCGCAGCTGTACGACCAGAGCGACGACGAACTGGCCGGATCTCCCCGGCGTGGCCGTCGCGGATGGATCTATGCCGCTCTGCTCCTGATCGTGGCTGCCGGTGTTGGCGCTTTCGTGGCCTCCAGATTGCTTGCCGAGAAGTCGTTCACCGTGGCTGACCTGGTCGGTAAGACCGAGTCGGTCGCCCGGAACGAGATTGCAGGCAACGACTGGACTGTCGTGGTCCAGAGGGAACGAAACGACGTGCAGGCATTGGGCAACGTCATCCGTACTGACCCAGTCGCCGGTGTCAGCTTGAAAGAGGGCAGCTCGATCATCTTCGTCGTCAGCGACGGCCCGACGTTGTCCGTTCTGCCCGACGTCACAGGTCAGACCCTCGAAGCAGCCACGGCGACGCTCGCGGCCGTCAACCTCGATATCGCCGTCGGTGCCGAAGCCTTCTGCGAAGCAGTCCCGGTTGCAGACGAACTTCCGTGTCCCGATCTACCGGCCGGCACGGTCATCTCCTGGATGGTCCCCGAACAGCCGCTGATCACGGCCGGCACCGAGGTCATGCAGCGGACAGTCGTCGCAGTGACCGTATCCAAGGGGCCCGGCCCTCGGTCGGTGCCGAACCTGAAAGGACTCGACGAGCCGACAGCGTTGCAGACGATGACGGCACTGGGGTTGGTCGTCGTCCGCGATGCCGACATCTTCAGCGACACGTTCGCGGCCGGACTTGTTGCCGACCAAAGCCTGCCAGAGGGTACGGTTCTGCAGCGCGGCGACACGGTGGTCTACGCGGTGTCGAAGGGCCCGGACGTCGTGGCGATGCCGACGATCGATGGACTGACCTACGATCAGTTGTTCGCAGCGATCAATGCCGCCGGCTTGACAGTCGGGACGGTTACGGGACCGACCGATGGCAGCGGCACGCTCACGTCGGTGTCCTCCGCCGGCCAACCCGTCGTCGCCGGCCAGCAGCTGGCGCGCGGCGCCGCGATCGACCTCACCTACACGCCTCCGCCGGCACCGGCAGAAACCGCCCCACCGACAACTGCTGCGCCGACTGGTTGAGGCTGGAACTCGCGTTCGCCGCAAGCGAACGCGAGTGGTTATCGTTCGCGCCCATGGGATCACTTGACGGACGCGTTGCCATTGTCACCGGTGCAGGTCGCGGAATCGGACGTGAACACGCGTTGCTGTTTGCGGCGGAAGGCGCGAAGGTCGTGGTCAACGATGTCGGCGGGACCAACGACGGAACCGGGACCGATGTCACCCCGGCGCAGGAAGTAGCAGCCGAGATCAGGGCCATGGGCTCCGAAGCAGTAGTCAACGGCGACAACGTGGCCGACTGGGAGGGTGCGCAGCGCCTGATCAACTGCGCGATCGAGGCCTTCGGTGACTTGGACATCCTGGTCAACAATGCAGGCATCCTCCGCGACCGGGTGCTCGTCAACATGACCGAGGACGAATGGGATTCGGTCATCACGGTTCATCTCAAGGGACACTTCGCCCCAACCCGTTGGGCTGCGGCGTACTGGCGTGAGCAAACCAAGGCGGGGATCCACAAGCCCCGCAACGTGGTGCACACGTCGTCCACCTCCGGTCTCTTCAGTAACCCAGGACAAGCCAACTACGGTGCGGCCAAGTCAGGGATCGCGACTTTCAATCAGATCTGCGCCAAGGAACTGGTTCGTTACGGTGTGAAGAGCAATTGCATCGCACCGGGGGCCCGAACCCGACTCACTTTGGCCACGCCCGGTCTCGAGGACATCATGGCGCCCAAGCCGGGCGAGTTCGACATGTGGGATCCGGCCAACATCTCGCCGCTGGTCGCGTATCTCTGCACCGCTGATTGTGCCTTCAACGGTGAGACCTTCTTCGTCCAAGGTGGCACGGTGACCCGAGTCGAAACCTGGGCGATGGGTGACAAAGTCGAGCAGGACGATCGCTGGACCGTTGCCGGGCTCGCCGAAGCGTTGGCGCCTCTCCGTCGCGACTGACCTGAGACCAAGTCGTCGGTCAATCGCAGCGCGAAGTGAACACGGTGCCGACGTCGGCGCAGTGACGGCGGACGCGCGCGAGAGCGACCGGGGATTCGGCCCGATGAACTGGTCGGGGGTGCCCGGCCACCACGCACAGCGGGTCGTTGGTGATGGCTGTTCCACCCCAGATTTTCGGCCACGTCCGCGCATCGGTCGTCGGGGCTCGACGAAGCAGCGAACACGCATCGGCGGTCGAGTAGCGGGGAAGCACGACGACCCCGCGTACGACCTCCGGCTCGTCGAGATCGGCGTCGTCGAAGAACTTGGTCAGCACCGCATTCCGTGCTTGCGCCGCATCCTCGCGTGGCGACTCGTCGGTCGTGACCCATCCGCTGGGCCCGTGGATTTCAAGCGCACCATTTGGGGCCTGGCGCATCGACCCGACCTCCCAGTCCCTGACTTCGATCACGCACAGTCCGTACCGAGGGTGCGCCGCGATGAAGTCCGGTTGAGACCAACCAATGATCGGTTGGACATATATTTCCCAGGCCTGGTCCAGGGCCAGCAGTGCGTCGAGGACGCGTAGCTCCCCGGCGTTCAGTGTCACCGGGTGAAGGTCCAACTGGACCGTCGTTCGAATTGTGCTCGGCATCTGCGACTCCCACCGTCTGTTGTGCTCTTCTCAATCGGCAGGAGGGACCACGG
>JANOEM010000806.1:0-3685 GCA_031413195.1 Actinomycetes bacterium | reverse complement strand
GCCGTTTCAACCGCTCGACACCGGCTGCTTCTTCGATACCGCGGGTCGCGCGCGTCATCACTTTGGCGAACTCGTCCGGTGTCGTCACCTTCGCCTGCGCGGCCAGTTCGGCAGATTTGCTGTCGAGTGCCGGCCGCAGTGCAGAGTCGAGACGTCGCCTGGCCCGGTTCGCGACATCGACATGTTCGACACCGATCTCACCATCAGCGAGGGCGGCACCCAACTCGGGCATTGCGGTAGCCGTCTCGGCGCGTTCCAACGCTTTCGTCCCGTCGGCGAGACCGGTGCGGGTGGCGTCCGCGAAGTCTTTCTCCGGGAACGACGACAACCCAGCCAACGCCTGCACCAGGCCGACCTCCACAGACCGGGCCCACCCGATCAGACGACGCACATCACCGATACCTGCCGTCAACATCTCGCGATCCGCGACCGTCAAATCGATCCCGCCGACCCTGTCGACCAAGCTGTGCACCGTCGCCAACTCCATACCCGCACCATACGCGCGGGGTGTAGCAGAGTCCCGAGAAGCGGAGCCAAGGGAGGCGACATGATCTCACGCACCGTCGACACGCACGCTTCGCTCTTCATGTCATGCTCAACAGCATCTGCTCGGACTCGGACTCGGACTTGGGAATGTCCGCCGACGATCGACTCAGCGATGCCATCCGCCAGAAACGCGAGCCGCCTACAGTGGGCTGGTGAGCACGCCGCCCCCACCGTTTCCACCGTCCAACCAGCCGCCATTGTTCACCCCTCCACCCGGAGCAGTCGGGGCGCCGTCCTGGCAGACCGGGGGCGGTGGATCGTTGCCCGGGCTCGAGCCATCGAGTGCTCCGAATTCGAAGTCGAAGGCGCCGCTCGTCATCGGGGTGTTGGTCGTCGTGATCGGGCTGGTCGTAGCGGCGGTGTTCCTGTTCAGCGGCGATGACGACAGCGGCGGTGGTGGGGTCAATTCGGCCGCAGCAGGCCGCGGGCTCGAGGCCGTGCTTCGTGACGCGAGCTTCAACGACAACGGATTCGAAGAACTGGATGATTGTCCATTCGGTGAACTGAACGATCTCGTCACCAAGGTCACGGAGGTGATCGACGTCGACGAAGCGGTTCTCGACGGCGATACCTCCATCTATCTCACCGAGGAGACGGATCTTCCCGGCTACGCGGACTGCCAGATCTACGAAGTCGACGAGGACGGTGCTGCGGGCCAGGCCAGCCTCTACTTCCAAGCGATCTCGGACCCACCCCGCGATTACGAGGAGTACATCAAGGAGTTCGCCGGTGACTCGAGCACGCTGGACTTCGAGGACAGCGTCGAGTATCGGGGTGGCGAGGTGTTCCTGTACTGCGCCGAGGCGGTCGACGAGGACGGATTCACCGGTTGCGACGCGGACTGGGTCAGCACCGATGACAGCATTGCGCTCAACGTGTTCGTCGGCGGCGAGCGGATGAAGACCGAAGATGCCTTCACCGCGCTGAAGGCCGTGATCGACACGATGGCCGAAGCGCTCGCTGAGTTCGACGTCAACGAGAGCTGAGCACCGGCCGGGGAATTGCTACGGTTCCCAGATGCCGGAGCGGGACTGCCCGAAACCGCGATTGTCTTCGGGACCGATGACGACGTTCCAACGCCTGATCGACCACGATGTGACGAGGCCTTCACGAACATACGGGTCGTCGTGGACGAACTGCTCGACGACCGTGCGGTCGTCGGCTCGGAACACGAGCGCCGCGCCGTCGACCGGATCAGCATAGGCACCTGCCATCACCAAGAACCCGAGCCGCTGGGCACTTGCGGCATGCGCCAGGTGGGAATCTCGAAACGGTGCTCGCCGCTCGACGTAGTTCTCGACGACGTCGTAGAAGAGGATCCAATACATCAGCCGAACTCTACGCCCTGCGCGAGTGGCAAGTCGTTCGAGTAGTTGACCGTGTTCGTAGCTCGGCGCATGTATGCCTTCCACGAGTCGCTGCCGCTCTCGCGCCCGCCACCGGTGGCTTTCTCACCGCCGAACGCGCCGCCGATCTCGGCGCCGGACGGACCGATGTTGACGTTGACGATTCCGCAGTCGCTCCCGTCGGCTGCGCAGAACCGTTCGGCTTCGCGGAGATCTGTGGTGAAGATGCTGCTCGCTAGTCCCTGCGTGACCTCGTTCTGCAAGGCGATCGCCTCGTCGAGATCGTGGTACTCCAGTGTGTACAGCAATGGCGCGAACGTCTCGGTCGCGACGATCTCGGTCTGTTCGGGCATTGCGACGATGGCCGGGCGGGTGTACGCAGCGTCGGGGGACATCTCGGCGAGAAGGCGTTCGCCGCCGACGATGTGTTGTCCGCCGTCGGCGATCGCCGTCTTGAGGGCAACCGTCATGTTGTCGTAGGCGGCAAGGTTGATCAACGGTCCAACCAGTGTGGATGGATCCAGCGGGCTGCCGACCGGCAGAGAGTTGTATGCGTGGGCGAGTCGCTCGACCAGCTCATCGTGTCGGCTCGAGTGCACGATCACCCGTCGCAGGGTGGTGCAGCGCTGCCCAGCGGTGCCCGCTGCCGAGAAGGTGATGCCGCGCACGGCAAGGTCGAGGTCGGCCGATGGCGCAACGATCGCAGCGTTGTTACCTCCGAGCTCCAGAATCGATCGACCGAATCGGGCTGCGACGGCTGGGCCGACCACGGCACCCATCGCCGTGGATCCGGTCGCGCTGATCAGCGCAACCCCGGGATGATCGACCAGAGCGGCACCGACTGCCGCGTCGCCGAGGATGATCTGGTTGAGGTCGCCGGAGCAGCCGGCGCGCGCCGCGGCCTTGCAGAACAACGCTTGCGTGGCAACCGCTGTCAGCGGCGTGAGTTCGCTCGGTTTCCAGATGACCGGGTTCCCGCACACCAGCGAGAGAGCAGCATTCCAACTCCAGACCGCGACCGGAAAGTTGAACGCCGAGATCACGCCGACCGGCCCGATCGGGTGCCAGGTCTCCATCAGCCGGTGTCCAGGCCGTTCCGATGCCAGGGTTCGACCACCCATCGAGCGGCTGAGTCCGACCGCAAAGTCACAGATGTCGATCATCTCCTGAACCTCGCCGAGCGCCTCGCTGCGGATCTTGCCGGCCTCGATCGTGACGATCATCGCCAAGTCGTCGATGTGCTCACGCAGCACCGCGGCGAGGTGACGGATCAGCTCGGCCCGGCGCGGCGCCGGGGTGTTTCGCCATGTCGTAAAGGCCTGCGCTGCGCGGGTGACGACGGCATCCAGATCACCATCGCTCTCGATGTCGATTCCGTGGCCCGGTCCTCTGCTGACAGACCCGAGAATCCCACCAGTGATCGGGGACCTCGCAGCGTGGGTTCGGGACGTGGTGTGGGTTCCGGACGGATCGAGCGCGGGAGCGCCACAGGCACGCAGGGCACGCTGGGCCAGGTCGACCAGATGATCGTGTGTCGGCAACTGCTGCGCCGACATCGTCAGTCGTCCAAAGGTGCGGGCACGAACAACCGGCTGCCGGCCGATGCGCCACAAATGGCGTCGGCGGCAAGGATCACGGCGGCGCCGGTGTACGCGGATCGCTCCCCGGTCGGGAACCGTTCGAGCGATGGATAGACGATGCCGGTGCTGTAGGCGCCGTCGTCACATCGATGGGCCCGAGTCCAACGAAGCAGGTCGGTCGCGGTCGCGAGATCGCCGATCGCCGTGAACGAC
>JANOEM010000805.1:0-8700 GCA_031413195.1 Actinomycetes bacterium | reverse complement strand
CTGGTGCCGCGGTGACAGGTGTGAACGCCTCTCTCGCGACCCCCGGTTCGATTTCGGGTGTGGTTACCGACGCGGCCGGGTCGCCGTTGCAGGGCATCTACGTGCAATCCAGAAACACCGCCACGGGCGCGTACGGCGGTGGCTCCACGGATGCCGCGGGGCGTTACCGAATTGATGGTCTTGTCCCTGGAACTCACACCATTTACTTCTACGGAACCGGTCAATACCTGGCGGAGTGGTTCGATGACAGTGCGACTCTCGCCGCTGCAACACCAGTGGCTGTCGAATCTGGCCAGACGACGACGGGGGTTGATGCTGCGCTCACGTCGGGAGCAATAGGTGGCGTCGTCACAGATCTTGAGGGACGACCGCTTGCGTCAATGCGCGTCCGTCTTTCCAATGGAAGAAGCGTCTTCACGGACGGTACGGGTCGCTACCTATTCGATCGCCTGGCGACTGGCGACTACACGGTGCTCGTAGAGGGCGGAACAGCATTCGCGTCGAGGTACTACGAGAGCGGATCAACACTTGAGGAAGCAACCGTCATCGCACTTGCCGGCGCAGATGAATTGCTCAACGTCGACATCTCGCTCGCACGCGAACCCGCACAGATCAGCGGCGTCGTGGTCGACCAGACGGGTAAGCCGTTGTCGAACGTGAGCGTCACGGCGACACCGACTTCGGCTTTCTATTGCTGCTCCAGATACGCGAACACCGACTACAATGGTCGCTTCCGATTTGAAGGGCTCGCAGCCGGAGCGTGGACGTTACTCGTCAGGGACTCGAGCCAGAAGTCCCTCCCGGAGTATTGGGACAACCAAGTCAACCCAGCACTCGCAACGCCGATCACGGTCAGCCAGACTCTCACCGACAGCGAGCTGCTCATTGAACTCGCCGATTCTGGTCGCATCACAGGCACGGTGACCGACATCGAAGGCCGCGGCCTCACCGATGTAGGGGTGCGGGTCTGGAACATGGCCGGCTCGGAGGTCTACTCGACCTACACCGACGACGCTGGCTTCTACGAGCTCTGGGGGATGGACACCGGCTCATACCGCGTCCAGTTCGACAGCTACGGAATCCACGCCGACGAGTTCTTCGAGAATGCACGCGCCCTCCAGGATGCGACACCGATCTCTGTGGTTCGAGGGCAGACCACCGCAGACGTCAACGCCGAACTTGATCGGCTCGGCGAGATCGTTGGAACCGTTACGAACCCGGACGGCCAAGCGGTTGCCGGAATCTCCGTCTCAGTGACCGGCCCCGTGACACGATCCGCGACGACCGACCAGCAAGGCAAGTACCGGATTAGCGGATTGCTCAACGGCACCTACACCGTCAAGTTCGCGTCCACCGATCAGCGATACATCGACGAGTACTTCGACAACGTCGTGACGGTTTCCGGCGCGACACCGGTGACGGCAGCAGTCGCGACGGTCACCGAAGGCATCGACGCAGAGCTTGCCCGCTACGGATCTCTTCGCGGAAGGGTGCTCGATGGGAATGGCCAACCGATCGGATCTGTCACCGTCAGCGTCTCGCGTGGGACGAGTTTCAGCACAATCCGAACCGCCACAACGTTACCGGACGGCACCTACGAAATCGTTGGGCTCACGACTGGCAGCTACAAGCTCTACTTCGCAGATTCGCTGCCTCGATTCGTGCCCCGTTGGCTCGATGGTCATGTCTCACGAAACGACTCGCCCTATCTCGAAGTGAGTCTCGGCGCAGCCACGGTCGCTCCCGACATGACCATGACACTGGGAGGAACGATCAAGGGCACGGTCACGGACGTGCTCGGAGCACCCCTCAACGGGCAAGTCAGCACATCGGGGTGTTCGGTCACAAGCACCTCATCGGTCGGATTCACGTGCACCGGACTCGAAGCTGGTACCTACAGTCTGAATGCGAGCGCAAACGGATACCAGTCCGCCACTCGTGGGGCGGTCGCAGTCACGCTTGGCGAGACGGTCAGTGACGTCACCATCGCGCTGAACCGTTACGCAACGCTGACCGGTGTCGTCACCGACGCCGGTGGAACACCGCTCAACGGAATCAGTGTCACCCGGTACGCAGGAATCTCAGGCGGTCAGTCTGGCTCGACAACGACGAATTCCAGCGGTCGGTACACGTTCACCAACAGCGCAGCGGGCGACTGGACGCTGGTCGCGTCCGACTCCAGTGGCAATAATCTGTCGAGCTGGTACGGAGGCTCGAAGCAACGAAGCACCAGCACGCTGGCGGCAACGACCTGGGGAAACAGCACCCAAGCAGACTTCGTGCTGGCGGCGGCCGGGCATATCACCGGACAGGTGACCAACGCCACGGGTAGCGGCCTGTCAGGCGTCAGCGTCCGAGTTCGAAGCAACGATCGGACAGTCGATCGGACGTTCGCCACCAACGCCCAAGGTCAGTACGACGCCAATGGGTTGCATTCCGATCGCTACGCAGTGTCCTTCAGCCGATCTGGCTACGTCCCTGAATACTACGACAACCAGCTTGTCGATTCGAGCTCCACGTTTGTCGACGTGACGGCGGGCGCAACGGCAGCCAACATCAACGCGGCGCTCGAATCGATTCCGGTTGGTCCGGTCCCGGTTCCCGGTGCCCTCTCGGGGGTGGTAACGGACCTCAACGGTGCAGCGATCAGCGGCGTCAGGGTCACCATCCAGCGCGGTTCGCAATGGGGCACACAATCGGTCGCATCACGAACGACAGGTGCGTCAGGCACCTGGGCCGTCGACGGCCTGACTCCAGGCACCTATTACGTGCTGTTCCAATCCGATCAGCACCAAGACGAATTCTACGACGACCTTGTCGGCGCCGGGGCACCCACACCAATCGTCGTGGCCGAGGGGTCGAACGTGTCGGGCATCGACGCAACGCTGGCGAACGGAGGCACGATCACCGGCACGGCCACGACAACCGAGGGGTCAGCGTTGGCGGGCATCAATGTGCGCATCGTTGGTGCTCAATTTGGGTCGACGACGACTGGGGCCGACGGGCGCTACCGAGTCGACGGACTCGAACCAGGCCCATATCAGGTGGAGTTCACCGACCCGGGCCAGCGTTACTTCCGCGAGAGTTTCGACAACTTGTCGATCTTCACCTTGGAGTCTGGAGCGGTATTCACCGCCGACGTCGTGTTCGATCAGCCCACCACGGCCATTTCTGGTCGTGTGGCCCGAACTGACGGGACGCCGGTCGCGTCAGCGCAGGTCGAGCTCCGGTCCTCGGAAACCGGTGTGCTTCGCAGCGCGTACACCGCCGCCGACGGTACCTACTCGTTCAAGAGCCTCGAAGCCGGGACCTACTGGGTGCGCGTCGAGGGGCGTGATGACCTCGCATCTCGTTGGTTCCCCAGCTCGATACTCTTCGACGGCGCCACAGGAATCGACGCGGTTGCCGGCCAGCCCGAAGCAAGCGTTGACGTCGTGCTTCTCCGGCGAGCAACAATCCGGGGCAAGATCGTCAACGACGCAGGCGCGGCGCTGTCTGGCGTCTCGATTCAGGCGTACTCACCCGACGAAGGGTTCAAGTACGTCGGGTACACAACCACGAACGTCCTCGGCCAGTTCTCCCTCCAGCCAACCACGCTCGCCGACGTCGTCCTTCTCGCCGGGCCGAGTGACCTGTATTTGGAGGAGTATTACCAGAACACCGAAGTTCGCAGCGAGGCCACCCGCCTTAACCTGACAGCCGGAACGACCCGCGATGACCTCACGATCGTCATGTCGGACAACTACCAGCCCCGAGCGAATCTCACGGCCGATGTCACGGCTGGGTTCGCCCCACTCGACGTCACCTTCGATGTGGACGTTTCAGATCGTGACGGCGATCCCGTCGACTTCCAGTTGTCATTCGGGAATGGCCAGGCCCCGTTCGAAGGAACCGACCCCGGCGGGACGACCACAGCAACCTTCACCACGCCCGGCACCTACACCGTTCGACTCGAAGCGCTCGACGGCCGAGATCGCGATTCCGACTACGCGACCATCGTCGTGCTGGAACCGCAGCCACTCGTAGCAGACGCTGGCGGGGACGCACTTGCGGTGGAGGACGTCTCCGTCCGCCTCTACGGTTCCGGGTCGACACCCCGCGAGGTCATCCAGACCTATCGGTGGGATTTCGGCGATGGCACGACCGGTTCCGGAGAGATCGTGAACCACGTCTACAGCGACCCGGGCGAGTACGACGTCAGGCTGACTGTCGGTGCCTACGGCAACGAGAGCACATCGTCGTCCAAGGTGACCGTGCTTCCGACCGGTTCAGGCACGGGTCTCGAGGTCAGCGTCAAGGACCAGGCCGGCAAGCCGATCACCGGTGCCATCGTGAGCGTCGAATTGCCAAACGGACAAAGGGCAAGAGCCGGGACGAACGCCGGCGGTATTGCGCAGGTCGCAGGACTCACGGACGGCAAGTACTCGGTCGCAGTCGCACAGACCGGCTTCCTGCCACGGATTGTCGAGGCGACGGTCACCGACGGCAGTGGAACCCTTACGGTCACGCTTGAGCCCGGTGTGCTCGCAAAGGCCGAGGTCACGTGGGAGCCAGCGACGCTGGAGGAAATCCTTGCGGCTGGAATCGACGTCAACGACCCGGACAATCAGAACGTGCAAGCCTTCGAGATCCAAATTGTCGGTTATGTGTATCGCCTGTACTACAACTCGTCCGGTTGGATCAGCTACCGCTCATCCGGTGGTGGTGGTGGCGGTGGCGGTGGTGGTGGCGGCGGGTCGTCCGGCTGCTATCGCTTCACGTGCAGTGTCGGTGGAAGCTTCACAGGGAACTTCGTCGTCACCTTCTCCGAATCGTTCGAGACGGTGACAGTCATGACGATTCCAGTCGAGGCGAGTTGGCTCAAGGAGTTCTTCAACGTCGAACTCGCAGTGTTCAGCAACGCCGAGTCGGGCTTCACGTTCGAGGGTGGCACGGCAACACTCGACCTTCCTGCCGGGCTGAGTCTGGCCGACACCACCGTCCCGCAATCACTTACGGTTGCCATGCCTGACGTTCCTGCCGGGGGCGAAGTCCACCACACTTGGATGGTTCGGGGCGACGAAGCGGGCGAGTATCCGATCAGCGCGACCTATCGTGGGACGTTGGAGCCGACCGGTCTACCAATCGGGCCGCTCGTGGCGACGACCTCGACGCCGCTCAAGGTCTGGGGACTCGATGCGATCGACTTCCTCATTGAGGTTGACAGCTCACTGACTCGACTGAGCCCATACCACGTACGCGTCGGCATGAAGAACGTTTCCGACGTGCCCATCTACAACGCCCGAATCTCCTACGCCGAATCTGACGGAACCGACTACTGGTACCAGCCCGAAGAAGACCTCGTGTACACCACGCAGGAGATCGCACCCGGCGAGACATTCTGGACAGATGAGGTGATCGTGATCGACACCGACTCCTCCCCGTTCTCCTATGTCGGCAACGTAGATGCTCTAATAGCGGGGCTGGAGCCTGACCAGTATCAGGTGACCGAGCTTGACCCACCTCCAGCGGGGAATCTGGTCGCGACGGCCTCGGAGAACCGCATCCAGCTGCAGTGGGACTCCGTGGACGGCGCGAGTGGGTACAGCGTGTACGTCATCGAACCAGGCCAGCCTGGTTTCGCTGGGCCGATAGCCTCAGTTGGGCCTGACGAGACGAGCGCGTCGATTGACGATCTCACCCCAGGTGTACCTTCGATCTACGCGATCTCGACCGACATCGGCGGCGAGATTGTGATGCGTCACCGCGCCATCGAGGCAAGCGGAACAATCGTTCCTTGCGGTAATCGTGGCCATTGGAGTGGCTTCGCCTGGTCCGGGCCTACAGCCATATCTTCCCCAGAGAACTGCAGCGACCTCATCGTGCCGACGACAGTCGTGTGGAGTGCTGCCAGTGACAGCGGCCCAGTCACGATTGAAGTCGTGGGTGACGAATCTGGATCCTGCGGGTCCAACGACGTTTCGGACGGCGTCACTGCCGTCACTTGTGACTTCTCCTACGTGACCAAGCTGCGATCTTCGTTGACGGTGACCGCCACAGATCAGCTGGGCTCTTCGGTACGGACCTATGAATTGTTAGCTCCCAACGGGCTGTGCCCAGCCACTGACGACGACAGGCAAGCGCCGCGTAAGCGGCGCGGTGACACCAATTGCGACGGGGTGATTCGTGTTGCCATTGTGGGCGATTCGTACATCTCGGGCGAAGGCGCAGCAGACGGAATCAACGACCAGTATGAAAATCCGGAAGATCCGAAGCCGTTTGAGAATGGAACAGACGAACCGGGGCGTGACGTCCCGATCTGGCCCTGGGACACCATCAACAAGTGCCACCGGTCAGGGGCCTCATGGGCGATGCGCGTCGCCTCCGGGCTTGTAAAGCAACCGGGGGATCTGGTGGACTTTCTGGCTTGCTCGGGCGCCGTAACCGCCGAGGTACTCACTGAGGGCAAGTACCCGAAATCGTTCGACAGGGTGTATGGCAAGCTGCCCCAAATCGTCGATCTGCGAAATATTCAAAGCGCTAACCAGGCGGACGTCGACATTGTCCTTCTCAGCATCGGTGGTAACGATGTCGGGTTCTCGGACACGGTCCAGGATTGTCTCGTCTTCTATTGTTTGTGGCTTCCGGGTTGGACCGGCGGCAAGGAAGCCGAGGTTGAAGACATCCAACAACGGTTGGAGTACACCTACCGAGAAGTCGCTGCTACCGTGCCCACGGCGGAAGTCTGGGTCGCGAACTACCCCGACCCCGTTCCGGGTAAATCGTGCGGCTCACTCGGGCTGCCTCCAGGATTGCCTGACCTGATTCCTGGGTGGTTGCCGAACCCACTTGACGGAAGAATTGACGAAGCTGAGCAGGCGTGGTTCAGCGAGAAGTACCTCGGTCCTCTCAACCAGTCGGTCGCATACGCTGCCCAGAACACGGGTGTGAGACTGTTTGACGTCCGAAACGCGTTCGCAGGCCATGAGATCTGTACGTCTGAGCCATTCACGAACGGGCTGAAGGCGGGCGACGACATCGTCGGAGTGATTGCGGCCAGCTCGTTCCATCCGAACGCGAACGGTCACCGGCACCTTGCAAACCTGTTTGGGAATGTGCCCACCGAGTCCAAGCCGCTCGGTTCTGCACCCACGTGGGAGCCCTCGACGATCTCAGTGGTGGACACACCTTCACGGATCAACATCCGGGTTGAACCGACGGACCCGCAACAATTGGTGTCGCTTCCTGCGCCCGGTCAGGACATCACCCTTACTGTTACGAACGCTTCGGGCTACGAGTCCGTCGACCTCGTTGTCCGTTCGTTGGCGACGGTCTGGGGGCAGGCGACTGTGGATCAGAGTGGCACGGCGGTGTTCTCCGGCACGGTACCCTCATGGCTGGCTCCCGGCCGCCACACGATCTCCGTTTACGGCTCGAGCGATGGTCGTCTGCTCGGCACGACCGGGCTTCTGGTTGCGCCGCCCGCCGGATGCGACCCAGATCCGGAGCAAGATGTCGATGGCGACGGGTTGCCCGACGTCTGTGACCCCGATGATTCCGACGGCCCGCTTGCCGACTTCGACCTCGATACGGTGCCGAACGAGTCCGACAACTGTCCGACTGTCGCCAATCCTGATCAACTTGACTCCGTCGACATCGGACTCGGTGACGCATGCAACCCCACGCTGTCCGGCGAACAGGGATGGAGACCGCCCCCGACTGAACCAGGTTCTCCGATCGATCTTCAGCTCATCAAGGGCGATGCCGATATCACGGCGATCGCCGGCGGCGCATCGTTCGAGTACACGATCACGATCAAGAACGTGGGCACTCGAGATGCCGATCTCGGCGAAGATGTGACTGTTGTGGACGAATTGCCCGACGCGTTCACCTGGGTGACGTTGCCGTCAGGTTCAGATCTCGCCTCGGCCTGCGTTCAGGCCGGTCAGAAGCTGACCTGCCTCGTCAAGCCGTCGTCATTGGGGGCCGGCGAGTCCGTCGTGCTCACTGCCACAGTGAAGGCAGCATCCACGGTTGCGCCCGGCACGTACACCAACAAGGCATACGTCACCACCATGGACGATCCAGTGTGCGTCGGATCCAACTGTGTGCCGCCTCCGTGCGATGCCCAGGTTCCGTCCAACAACGTCGACTGCGAAGACACCCCTGTCGATCGTACAGCGACCATCACGGTCACCAAGGACGATTCCAAGGATCCGGTCCTCAACGGCGAGTCCTACGACTACTTCTTGAGGGTCACCAACAACGGTCCGTCGGTGGTCTCCAATGTCACGCTGTTCGATGACTTGCCGGCCGGCCTCACCTTGGTCTCCACCATCGGCGACGTTGGTTGGACCTGCAACGATGTCGATCCGATCTCGTGCAGCTACGGCGGCACGTTGGCTGCTGGAGCGTCGACGACGTTCGTCACGGTCACCGTCACGGTCGATGCGCTCGCGGTGTTCACCGACGACACGATCGTCAACGCCGTGGACGCAACTGCGTTCGTCGACAAACTGGTCGATGGCGACGACGAGAAGCTGAGTGACAGTGATACCGAAGAGACGGGCCTCACCCGCTCGATCAATGTCGAAGGTTTCACCAGCGAGTGTGTTGCCGATGCTCCGTTCATCGTCGTCGACATCGAGACTCTCGGCTTCAACCCCACCCTCGACATCGATGGTAAGGCGACGGTCACGTTGGACTTCTACGGTTTCGACG
>JANOEM010000804.1:0-17326 GCA_031413195.1 Actinomycetes bacterium | reverse complement strand
GGTGCAGGCGGTGGCTACGACCCGGCCGCAGCCGCCATCACACCCAGGAACTCGTCGCGGTCGATCCCTACGCTCGGCGCTGGTGGCCGTTCGGCCCTGGTTGCGTGGGCAGCCAACGCGGCCTGCATCACCACTGGGTCGGTCATCAACGCGTCGGGCGCGTCGAGCATGTTGAACGAACGGAAGAAGGCGCGGAACACGTCGGGATCTTTCCGGGAGGCCGGCAACAGACCCTCGAGGATGAATTCGCGGGTCGCCACCGCCAACGCGTCGGGTTGGGTGCCCGCGTGCGTCGACTCGTGCAGCTTGATGCGGTCGGCATCCTGGCGAATGGCGAGCGTGTAGTGCGGCTCCAGCTCGGTGCGCGTCGCCGCATCCATCGCCACGGCCAACGCCTCTCGGTCACGCCCGTGCGTGGCCAACGACCGCGACAGCGCCTCGGCTGCGATGCCGGCCAGCGAGCAGCCCTTGCCGTACCAGGGATTGGTGGCGATCAGAGCGTCGCCGATGACCACCAACCCGGTGGCCACCGGTTCACCGTCGACGACGAAGCGGCGAATGCGATTCTTCAGCCGGGCCATCGACTCGACATCGGTGATCGGGTCGGCAAGACCGGGGGCGGTCCACGGCTCGGGCGGCTTCAGCGTGCGGATGGCTGCTTGCCACGCTCCGGTGTCGCGCAGTGCCATCAGCTCTCGGTCACCAGTGGGCACGCCGAATGTGATCGAGAACGTGCGGGTTCGGTGAACACGATGTCGCTGGGCAACAGCCCGACGTTGCGGCGTGCTGCCAGATGAAGAATCCACGACATCAGCTGTCGGTCGGCGCTCTCGATCCCCGGGAGTTCGCGTGTTGCGATGGTCGCTAGGTCGTCGCCGGCTTGGGGGCATACGTGCTGGTGAGCCGTCATGCGACCCGAGCGGAGGTTGGGCGGCACCGTTCTCAACTGTTGGAGCACCCGCTGTCGCCGATATGGTCGTGCTCGCGCCGTGCTGCGCCTCGGGACCGCTGTCCCCCTCAGATCCACCGATCGACGAAGGGGCTGCCACATGCACAGCTATCCATTGCCATTGCCATTGCCAGAAGACGGTGCCGCGAGGACGCCGCTTCGGTCATGCATCGGGCCCGACATGCGGCAGGCGAACTGATGGGCGTCTGCAGCTGGTGCCATGTTGAGATGACGACGGCCATCTCCTGTGTCGTCGGAGTCCTCCACAGGAATGGGCGCCACCTCGACATGATGCCATTCGGCGACGAACCCGGTCGGCGGACGAGCGGAGACCGGTGCGGCGATTGCGGTGTCATCCGTGGTGGCTGTCGGTTCGACGAGGACGGCCCCGAGGAAGGCTTCTCGCTCGTCGAGCCAATGGGCGTGGACGGCAATGGGCGACTCACCGAGCGGATGTGGTTCGGTGATCAGGAGGTCATCATCCATCGAGACGACTATCCACCATCGGATCTCACCACGATCGCCGGAATTCGGTGCACGACACCGCTTCGCACTGTCATCGACGTGGCGCCCGAGGTCTCGACTTCGGACCTGGAGGTCATGGTGCGGGATTGTCTCGAACGCGAGTTGTTCACCGTCGAGGAAGCGTGGCGGCGCCTTGCCGAGCCCGACATGGTCGGTATGAGAGGTGCCGACATGCTGCATCGCGTGCTCACCGCTTTCGAGGGTGATCAGATGCTCTGACGTTGCGCCGATGCTCTCCTTACTCTCGGGAATGTTCGATAAGTTGGTGACTGAGGAGCAGCGCTCCTTCAACGCGGGCCGGTTCGGGCTGGCGGCGGACTTGGACGAGTCCGCCTTCGTAGGCGAGGACGACGAGTTGGGCTCGGTCGCGTGCGCCGAGTTTCATCATTGCGCGGTTGACGTGTGTCTTGACGGTGAGGGGCGAGAGGTAGAGACGCTCGGCGATGTCGTCATTGCTGAGTCCCGTGGCGACCAGTTTCATCACTTCACGCTCGCGAGCCGTGAGGAACTTGAAACTGTCCGGTTCGACGGTCGGTAGCACGCTGGCGGCCCGAGCGAGTTGACCAAGCAAACCTCGGGTGGCGCGAGGGGAGAGCAGCGCCTCGCCGCCAGCGACGATGCGGATGGCGTCGAGCAGTTCGTCAGGCTCGACACCTTTACCGAGGAAGCCACTGGCGCCGGCCCGGACGGCCTCCACGACGAGATCATCGACCTCGAAGGTGGTGAGGATGATGACGCGGACGCTGGCCATGTCGTCGTCCGTGGTGATCAGGCGAGTGGCGATGCGGGGATACCGGGGACCAGCAGCCGCAACAACGCCAACACCGCAACGGGCACCGACACCGCAACGAAAACCGACGATGCGTTCTGCCTGGCCATGGAAGGCGTAGCAGCCCGGATGCCGCGCGACACGGACACGCCGACGCCGCCGCAAGTCTACGCATCGACTTCCGCGAGGTCGTCACGCTGCTCGACCAAGCCGAGGAACACGCGCCCGCAGCGCTCAGCGACGACATCGCCACCTTCGCAGCGGCGGTCGATCACTACGTCGTCGCCCTCGCAGACCCCTACGACCTCGACGTCATCTTCAGCACCCCCGAAGGCACACGGCTTGCTGAGGACACCTCGCACGCGCTCACACCCGATGTGATCAACCACATGACCGGTCCATGCGGCATCACCCTCGAATGAACCCTTCGAGTCAGCCGACACGACGTCACATCGTGCGTGAACCAACGCGAAGTCGCCTCGCCACCTGATCTGGATCGAATTCGCCCCTGTCGGGGCTGCCTTCGCGCCGGAGCGGTTCAATATCGACGAGGTCGTCCACGCGATGTACGCGGCTGCTGCTGCCGCCTCGTTGGTGGTGTGTTCGGCTTTCTGGCGACGTGAGCAAAGAGTGCCCGGTTTCGGCGACGGTCACGTCAGGGGTCGCTTCGGACCAATGCAAACGACCCGTGGGCCTGCCGGTCCCGAACGGCAGCCGGATCAGGGAGGACTGCGGGCGTTCCGTCAGGCGTTCGAAGGGGCGAGCGGCGATGGGTTCAAGACACCATCAACATCGCCGAGATCGATCCGGCTACCAGGCGTACGCTTCGGGCGCGGTGCCGCCGGGTCCGGGGAAGATGGCGTCGATCGCTGTCAGAGTGTCGGGAGCAAGCGTGATGTCGAGCGAGCGCAGCGAGGCGCCGTCGAACTGGCCAACCGTGCGCGGGCCGATGATCGGGCACGTGACGCCATCCTGGGCGAGGAGCCACGCCAACGCCACCGCTGCGGGCTCCTCACTGAGATCAGCGCAGAGCTTCTCCCACTGCTCCAGCTTCGGGCGCAGCTTGTCGATCCGCTTCAGCGATTGTGGCGACTGGCGACGAGCGCGGTCCGAGTCGCCGAGCACGCCGCCGAGCAGCCCGCCCGACAGTGGGCTCCACGGGATCACGCCGACGCCGTACTCGCGACACGCCGGCAGCACCTCGAGCTCGACGGTCCGCACCAAGAGGTTGTAATGGCTCTGCTCGCTGACCAGACCGAGCGTGTGCATTCGGGCAGCAGCTTCGTTCGCTCGAACGATGTGCCAGCCGGCGAAGTTGCTGCTGCCGACATAGGTGATCTTGCCCTGCTGGATCAAGGTGTCCATCGCCTGCCAGATCTCCTCCCACGGCGCGGTTCGGTCGACGTGATGCATCTGGTAGAGGTCGATGTGGTCGGTCTGCATCCGCCGAAGGCTGTCCTCACAGGCCATCCGGATGTGACGTGCCGACAGTCGGCCGTCATTCGGCCACTCGGACATCGCTCCGAACAGCTTCGTCGCGAGGACAATCTTGTCCCGCCGGCCACCGCCCTGGGCGAACCACCGCCCGATGATCGACTCGGTGGCGCCGGCGCCCTTGTCACCGCCGTAACGGTTCGCGGTGTCGAAGAAGTTGATCCCCAGCTCGACGGCACGATCCATGATCGCGAACGACTCGTCTTCGGGCGTCTGCGACCCGAAGTTCATCGTGCCGAGGCACAGCTCGCTGACCTGGAGAGCGGTCCGGCCCAATCGTCGATAGCGCATGGACCTAGCCTTGCAGATCCAGGTCTACACGCCCGACGCCGACCCGCCCGACGAGACTCAGTGACCTGACATCGATGCACGCTGGCGACGAGCACCTCACGTGTCGTCGAGCTGTCGGCCCGTTGCCTCGTAGACGAGGTCCGCTTCTCGCGCCTGATGTTGGCGAAAATGGGTGGTCATGACGCCGAGCCGGTCTCTGATGTCGGTGGGGTCAATCTCGATGGTCGGGTCGGGCTCGATCTGCTCCCTCAGCGACGCGACGGCGATCGTGAGGTCGAGCAGTTCCTCTCGAAGGCGCTGGACCCGAGGGATGTAGCTGGGGTGGGAGAGCGCGATCTCGTCGAGCAGCCGGATCGAGCCGTCGGCACTCGGGAGTTGCGCCTGCAGCGCAGAATGAAGGGCGTCGACGGCCACGGTCACCCGGTGAAGCCATGTGCGATGCAAGGTCGAGATCGGCCAGAGCCGACACTCGTCACTCGAAGCGATCGAGACGACGGCTGAGGCTGCCTCGTAGCCGTCACCCGGCGCCCGCTGCGACAAACGACTAATCGCGGCGGGCGCCGAACCATGCCTTTGCGACGCGCGACCATGGCCCCAGCGGGGCCGTGACCTTCGGCCCTGATCATCGATCTCGACGAGGGGTATCTTGCGAGCATGCGCCCCGACGCGTTGCTCGCCTGCGCGGCTGTGCTGTGCGTCGGTTGTTCGTCGATGTCGGCGACGTCGACGAACTCGACCGCGACGATCGCGACCGGGTACGAAGACGGACCGGCAGCGACACCGCACACGGCGAGCATCGTGCTGCTCGGCGATGTGATGCTCGGTCGATCAGTGGCGCCGGTCTTAGCGAACGATCGTGACAGCATCTTCGAGCAGCTCCGCGCCACGCTCGGCGGGGCAGATCTGGCGCTCGCGAACCTGGAGTCGCCCCTCACCGCGCGCTCCCACGTGCTGGGCGACAACGCTCTCGAGGCCGATCCGCGGAGTGCCACGGTGCTCGTCGATGCCGGGTTCGATGGCATGGCGATCGCAAACAACCACGCGGGCGACGCCGGGCCTCGGACGATCACCGACACGATCTCAGCGCTCCACGCGCAGGACGTCGCGGCAATCGGGGCAGGCGCAAACCTCGTCGAGGCGACCACGGCGACCGTGTTCGTACGCAACGGGGTGAGGATCGCCGTCCTCGCGTTCGACCTCACGCACGGCGGCCCTTCGGCCGGCACCGGGGCGGGGGTCGCGACGTGGGACCCAGCAGTTGCTCGGCAGGCCGTCGCTGCCGCTCGCGCCACATCGGACATCGTCGTCGTCGGTCTCCACGGCGGCGTCGAGTACCTACCCCGACCCGACCCGGTACTCGCAGGTGTGGTCGCCGACCTGACTTCGTGGGGAGTTGACATCGTGTGGGGCAACGGCGCTCACGTCGCCTACGCCATCACCGTTGCGGCTGGCGCCGACGGCCGTGAGACGGTGCAGGCGCCCGGGCTCGGCAACGCCGTGTTCGACCAACGGATGCCGCGTACCCAGATCGGGACGATGCTCGAAGTGCTTGCCGGTCCCGATGGCGTGCTGGCATGGCGCACGGCATCGATCGGCACGTACTTGCGGGCCACGTTCGACGGGTGGGACCTCCCGACCGGCGACGCCGTCTCGGTGGACGGCGAGTGGTGGAACCCGATCGGTCGGCTCGACCAGGCCGTGCCCGCGTCGAATGTGGAACAGGTCGACGGGCTGGTCGCCGGTGGGGTGCTCGTCGCCGCCCGCCGGGGCGATGTCGACGGTGACGGCGTGACTGACGTGGTGGCCTCGTACCGGCGGCCGTTCCGGACGCGGTTGCTCCAGCAGGCGTTCCCGGACACGGACTTCGTCGACGCGTCCGGCCGAGGCGCTCACCTCGGGATCTTCGAAGAGGGCACGCTTCGTTGGGGTGCAGGGACGATGACGCGACCGGTCGAAACCCTCGACGTGTGCGACGACGGTGTCGCACTTGGCTTCTCGGCGCTCGACGATCCAACCGTGACGGCCGGGTCGGCGTGGTGGTGGCGTGGCTTCGGCTTTGCGACTGCACCGCTGCTCGACGGTACCGCTGTCCCGATCTGCGTGGACATCGATCTCGACGGGCGGACCGAGCCGGCGCTCCTCCGCGGCCCCGGATCTGCGAACAGTCATTCGATCAGTACCGACAGAGGAGATTCGTAATGCACCGATCCCGACACACTTCGCTGCACGGTCGTGCGATCGCCGTCTTGACGATCGCTTCGCTCGTCACCCTGGTCGCCTGCAACAGCGACGGCGACACTTCCGCCACGACATCGCCGGTCAGCACGTCGCCGGCCAGCACGACGTCGGTCAGCACGTCGCCGGTCAGCACCACGTCGACCGCGACCGAGTCATCTTCGACATTGCCCGTCGAGAGCAGCACCACGACCGAGCCGTCGACACCTGGCGGTGCGGCGAGCGGTCCGCGCTTGCTGAAACCCTTCGCGCCGTACACGGACGTCGCGCTCCTCGAAGGCTCCACGCCCTACGCAGGCCCGGCGACACCGACGTCGCTGGACGACGTCCAGGTGCTCGACTGGTTCCGTGAGCAACTGGCGAACGAGCCGGATCTCGTGGCGGCCATCGAGGCGCAGGGCTTCGCGATCAGCGCCGGAGGCACCGCCAACTTCTTCCACCAGATCTACGAGGCGAGTTCGTACGACTACGAGACGCTCTTCGTGACGACCGACGCGATGTACAACGCGTGGCACAACGCATTCTCCAAGGTCCTGCGGGACACGGAGACCGACGTGCTCGTGCCGGCGCTCGGCGACTACCTGACGCAGACGGTCGCTGCCGCCCGCGCGCAGGCCGCGGAACTATCGGGCACAGACCTCGCCGAGAGCGCCGAGCGAGTGGTCGCGTTCTACGAGGCTGCCGCGACGCTGCTCGGTCTCGACGTCGGCGCGATCAGCGAACGCGCCACCGCCGAGGTGTTGCTTGCGACCGACGCGGCGGAGGCGACGACGTCGCCGATCACCGGGTTCGTCGAGTGCGAGCTGCCCGACGCGTTCACCGGCTGCGTCGACTACACCCAGTTCCGCCCGCGCGGTCACTACACGAGCAGCGACACGCTGGAGCGGTTCTTCCGGGCGATGTCGGAGCTCGGCCAACAGGCGTTCTACGTGAGTGACACCGACTCGCTGCGCCTCGGCCTGCTGGCTACGCGCGTGGCGACATCCGACTCGGAAACGACGGCGATCTGGCAGCGGATCTACGACACGACGTCGTTCCTCGTCGGCGTTGCCGACGACTACACCCCGGTCGAGGCGCAGGCGGCCGCCGCTTCGCTGGTGACCACCGGTCTCGCCGACGCTGAAGCGTTCACCGACGACGCGACGGTCAGAGCGATCGGCGACGAACTGGGGCGGTTGCGCGCGGTCGGGATCGACCCGGAAAATGCATCGGTGCGTGTGATGGGTGCCCGCCTCGTGCTCGACTCGTACATTCTCGATCAGCTGACATGGCCGAACGTCGGCACCGAGGACAACCGCCGCGTGTCGCCATCCCCGCTCGACCTCGCGTCCGTGTTCGGCTCGACCCTGGCGACCCGGGTCCAGACCGACGCCGGCGAGACCGACTTCGCCCACTACTCCGACCAGCTCGAGGCGATGCGCTCGCTCGTGGGTTCCCGGACTGGTGACGACTGGGCCGGCACCGTCTACGACGCCTGGCTCCACGCGTTGGAGCCTCAGTTCGCGGACCGGACGGTCGCATACCCCGATTTCATGCAGACCGCGGCGTGGGCCGCGAAGTCGCTGCAGACCGGGTTCGGTTCGTACACCGAACTGAAGCACGACACGTTGCTGTACGCGAAGCAGGGCACCGCCGGAGAGGGAGAGGGTCCGCCACCGCCGCCGTTCACGCCGCGACACTTCGTCGAGCCCGACCCGGTCGCGTTCGGCCGGCTCGCAGCGCTCGCAAACCTGATGGGCAACGGGCTGGATGCACGCGGGCTTCTCACCGAGACGAACGCGTCGCTCATCGCGTCCTTCGCCGAGTTGGCGACGTGGCTGGGAGGCATCGCAGCAACAGAGCTGGCCGGCGAGGCCACCTCGGACGCGGACAACGCACGCCTCGGCGACTTCGGCTCCGAGCTCGAGCTGCTCTGGTACCAGTCGTCCGACCTCGACCGAGCGAGCGGTGCGGTGCCCGACTTCACCGACAACGCCGCACTGGTGAGCGATGTCTTTCGCTCGTCGTTCTTCACGCTCGAGCTGGCTAACGGTCTGCCCGAAACCATCCTGGTGATCGTGCCTGACGGCGCGGGACGCTTCCAGCTCGCAGTGGGAGCGACGTACTCGTACTACGAGTTCTGGCAACCCGCGGCATCGCCGCGGCTTACCGACGAGGAGTGGCGACAGATCCTGACGGACGGCATGCAGCCGCCGCGGCCTGCGTGGCTGGCCGGAGTTGCGATCTCCGCTGACATCGCGGACGGACCCCGGGTGGAGATTCCCGGCTGACTGATGCGTTCACAGTTCCGGACCCGATCAGCCTTGGCCCTTCCGCAGCGCAGAACACTCTCGGAGTTAGGTGATGAGTGCTTCGATTCGAGTCATCGCTTCCGCAGCGGACGGCATGACTCGTATCTCGCGCTGGATTGCTGAGGATGTGCGTCGGAACGATGGCTCGTCGAGTAGAGCGGTCACTGCGCGGCGAATGGCATCGATGCTGATCTCATCGGGGAGCAGACGCAGACCGGCGCCTGCTGTCGCGACCCGCTCGGCATTGCTCCATTGGTCGGCGCCTTGGGGCAGCACGAGCAACGGCACACCGTGGGCGAGCGCGCCGAGGACCGTTCCCGATCCGCCGTGCACCACGGCGGCATCACACCACGGAAGCAGCTCGGCTTGTGGGATGTAACTGCGGATGATCACCCCAGCGGGTTGCGGTCCGAAGTGCTCAGGGTCGTTTTGTCGGCCGATGGTGACGATCAGATTGACGCGGTCGGCAAGTGCGTCGATCACGAGTCGAAAGAGATCGAGTTCGGTGTTCCAGATCGTGCCGAGGGTCAGATACACGGTCAGGTTGTGAGGCAGCGACATCATCCACGACGGTCGCTGGTCGACGTGTTCGTCGGCCACCGTGGGTCGAAGTTGTTGCACCGACTCGAGATTGGCGATCTCGGGGTTTTGGAGTGTTGGCGGGCACGGGTCGATGTAGAGGTGACGGAACATCCCGGCGAGGGGATCGGGCGCCAGGCCGCGAGCAATCCAATGCGGAGCAGCGGCTGTGCCGGCGGCGATGAGCAGCGCACGATCGATCAGCGATCCGTAACCGACATCGACGTAGGGAAGGCCAAGGGATGTGCTGATCAACGGGGCCGCGAGCTCGGCCATTTCGTGGACGACGAGGTGTGGCCGCCACTCCGACATGATCGACGCGAGGTCGGCCGCCCGAGGCACCAGTTCCAAATTGGCGAAAATCTCGGTGAAGAAGAATTCGCGTTGTGCATCCCCGACGAGGTTGGTGAAGTGAGGAAACTGGGTCGCCCACTCGGCTCGAAAGGTGTCCGGTGGCCCGGCCTCGAAAGCGAGGAATCCGGCATGGCGTGCGCGTTCCGCGATCGGACTTCCTGACGCAAAGCCGACTGTATGTCCTGCCTTGCGGGCTGCCTCGGCGAGCGGGACCAACGGGTCGAAGTGACCCGACAGCGGGCGGCAGGTGAAGAGAATCCTGGCACTACCGACCACGTCGACACCCCGATTCTCTCACAAGGACTCGGGCGCCACGACCGGTGTTTGGACCGATCCGCATTCGACCTGTGCCCGCCGATGCTCACCGGATTGCGATGTCGAGTCATTACCAGCGATGAACCCAACGTACCACCATGGCGTCCGGCGCGGAACCTTCCAGCCAACGACGAGACTCCCTGACGAGTCAACGTCCGTGGTCGGTGAGGGGACTGTTGGCGGGGTCGAAGAACTCAGCGGGGGAGAGGGTTCCAGCGGTGATGCTGACGAACGCGTTCATCGCCGGCTGGTTGCCGTGGATGCCGCCGAGGAGTTGTTGCATGTCGGGGGGTGGGGGTTCGAGGGTGGCCAGTTGGGTGGTGAACTCGTAGAGCGGCATCGAGTGGGTGTCGCGTTCTGTCTGGTAGCTCGCCATGGCGTCGTCGAACGACTGTCGACCCGCGAACGTTGCGTCGAGGGCTTCGGTGCACAACTCGGCATCGCGGAACGCGTTGCTGATTCCCTGCGCCGTGATCGGATCCTTGGTGTAGCCGGCATCGCCGACGAGGGCCCAGCCTGGCCCGTAGGGCTTGCGGAAGAAGTTCGGAACGGGGCTGCCGGAGAACCGATCAACCCGAGTCGCTGACCGAACGCGTTCGGCAAACGGCGGCGACATCTCAAGGGTCTTGAAGAAGTTGCCTTGCACATCGGCCTTGAACGCTTTGTACTCGGCGTATGGCCAGCCGAGCACCACCAGGGTGAGGCCGTCGTTGGTCGGCATGGCAGCCCACCCTCGATCGGGGCGGATAGTGATCTCGAAGCCATCCACCGGCAGATCACTGAAGTAGCTGTAGAACCCGGCTTGCAGGATCGGCTTGTCGTTGTACTGCGCGGGCCTGACTGCTCTCGCCACACGCGAGTTTGCGCCGTCGGCGCCGATCACCACGCGGGCTCGCTCGGTGACCGTCGAGCCGGTACCGTCTCGGCCCCGGATCCCCGTGACCTTGCCATCCTCGATCACGATCTCATCTACGGTGAATCCCTCCCGGATCTCGGCCCCTGCGGCACTCGCGGCATCGACCAGGAGTGTGTCGAGCACCGTGCGACGTGGGGCGTACGCCGTGGAGCCCCCGCCTGCGGGGAGTGGTGTTCCCGAGATGGTGATCGGGCCGAAGTCGAACGAGTAGTTCTCGACCGGTGGGCATCCGGTCGCGATGATCCTGCCGAGAATGCCCCACCGCCTCAAAGCGTCCACTCCTGGCGCATGAATGAAGTGCGTGGAGACAGTGTCGCTCGGGAACCTCGACCGGTCGACGACCAGCACCCGGTAGCCCTTGCGTGCGAGCAGCATCGCCGTGGGCGAGCCGGCGCAACGCGCGCCGACGACGATCGCATCGTATGTATCAGTCACTTCGGACCTCCGGGTTCGTCTTGAACATGGACTCACCATGAGCCCCGCGACGACGGGGCACATCGGGGAGGTCACCTACATGCCGCCCGGTTTTCCTTTGGTCGCGTACACGGCCGCTTCGGCGCGACTCCTCAGACCCAACTTCGCCAGCAGCCGGCTGACGTGATGCTCGACGGTCTTGCGGCTGATGTAGAGGCGGTCTGCGATCTCGGGGTTGGTGAGCCCGTGTCCGAGCAGCGCGAGTACCTCTGCCTCGCGTTTGGTGAGCGCACCAGAGGTCCGTTGCGTCGGACGCCGATGTGATCCCAGCGACCGCATCAGCGCCCCGACCGCGTCCGCTCGGCGGGCTGCCGGAAGACGCTCGAAGCCCTCGAGCGCAGCGCGCGCCTCGGCGAGCGCTCGCTCAGGTTGATCTGCTGCCAACGCTCTCGCCAGTTCGAAATGGGCCTGCGCGAGTTCCATCGGGGCTTTAGCCTTGGTGAAGCCCGACAGCGCTTGGCGCAGGCAACCACACGGATCACCCGTCGTTTCGGCCAGGCAGAGTCTGCCTCGGGCCATCGCGGCCGTGGCCCGCACGAAGAACCCGGGATGTCGTGTGGCGCAGTCGCTGAGCCGATCGAGGCAGATCTCGGCGCGATGGTGGTCGCCCGCAGCGATGTGGGCATCGACGAGCGTCGCCCACAGAGGCACGGCGGCAACGCTGGTGGGATCGATCTCGCTCAACCCCCGTGTGAGCAGACCGACCGCGAGGGCCCACTCGCCTCGCTCGAGATGGGTAGCGGCGAGCGGGAGTGCTGCCTCGACGTTGTCATCGAGCCCGTTCAGAAGGTGTTCCGCCTCCTCGAAACGGCCCTGTCGAACGCGCAGTTCCGCGAGGCGCACGAGGGCACCGGGACGGAGCGAGCTATGGCCGAGACTCCAGACCCTCACGGCGTCGCTCAGCGCTGCGTCGGCTTCGCTCCATCGACCGGCTGCGGTCAGCAACCCGCCATAGTGTGTGTGACAGAACGCTGCCACTGCAGGCAGGTTTCGACGTGCGGCGATGTCCTCACCGACCCGGATCCACTGATCGGCCCGGTCCACATCGTGCGCGTACTCGCATGCTGCGAAGAGTTGACAGAAGATCTCCTCGACCACCGCGAAGTCGTCGACATCGCGTCCCGCCACCGCGGCGAGGGCTTCGTCAAGGAGCAACATCCCTTCGTCGACGCGGTCGTCGTGGACGAGGCTTGCGCCGAGGTACGCAAGCGTGGCGAACTCGAGCGACGAATCGCTGGCAGCGCGTGCGTGCGCGAGGGCATCTCGGTAGTGCTGTTCCTTGACGACTTGGTCCGACTCGAACATCCCCATGTTGAGCGACACCCACCCCGTCTCCGGGCACGGTCCTTCGTCGGCGAGGAGTGACACGGCACGCGCAAACCATCCCTGCATCACCGCCCGGTCGCCAATGATGGATAGGTACATGTACGCCAGGGTCCTCGCGACGCGAATCGCACCCACGCCGTCTGCCTCACGGCGGTAGGCCTCGTACGCAGAACCCCAGAGCTGGATCGCCGGCAGGTACTCATGGTCGAGATAGCCCGCTCGCGCCAAACCCTCGAGCGTGGCCCCGCGCTCGGTGCTCACCGAAGCAGACTCGAACGCGCGACGTGCCGCCGAGCTATCGCCACAACGCAGCGCGGCGTAGCCCTTCTCGATCAACGACTGCTCGGACCGGCTCACGGACCGATCCTACGATCCACGCGTCAGCTGTCGGAGCGGACCCTGTCGAGCGCTTTCAGCGATTCCTCAGGTGACCGAGCCTGCCTGGCTCACACCGCGCCGTGCGACAGGCCATGATCCCGGAGCGTTCGGCGAGCCGTTCCTGAGTGAGTCCGGCGGATGTCCGAAGTCGTCGGAGAGCCGCGCCGAAGGTCTCCGTCGTTGGCACCCGCTCAGGATAGGTGACCCGGGACGGGCAGTTGAAGCGGAACGTCGAAGTGCAGTCGATTCGCAGCCCCTGACCTGCGACGCTGCAGGTGAGTCGCGTGATGGAGTTCGCAGAAAGTACGCAGCTTGCGCGAGGTCGGGTCGCTCGTTCGGCAGAATTGGCGAATGGCTTCCGGTGGAACTCTCGTCGGCGAGTGGTCGCGGGCGGCCAAGTCGGCGCTCGTGGCTGCTGGATGGACGAAGCGCGGTGGCGCCGACATCTTCACCTGCGCCTTGGACGACCACACCCTCGCCTGGGTCGGCCTCAATCGGGCAACCAAGTACATGCCAAATCAGATCGCCATTTGGCCCATCGTTGGCGTCCGTCATGAACCGACGATGCGGCTCGTTGATGAACTGATGGCCTCCTCGCCTGCGATGGCACCGACGCTCTGCCATCCGCTGCAGTACCTCGGTGGTAGGACGGAGAAGGCGCTTCAAGTCGGAGAGCAGTTGGACATCGAGGATGCGACGAAGGAGCTGGTGGATCTCCTGAAACGATTCGCGCTTCCGTTCGCTTTGTCGCTGCAGGATCCCGAGCGGCAACTCGAAGCCCTCTCGGCTCGGGTGTGGCTGCCGGTTCCTGAGTACGCGATTGCACGCCGCCCGGCGATGCTGGCCGTCCTCGGCCGGAGTGGCGAGGCCTTGGTTGCGCTCGACGAGGAGTTGGCGACGTTGGGAGCTCGATCCGATGCCGCGGCAGAGCACTACCGGAGCTTTGGAAGTGCGCTCCGGAAGTACCTGGAGCGCTTGACTCGTGCGCTCCGATGAGCTCGTCGCGGCCGCTCTCCTGGACGAGTTGCTCGATGCCGTCGCGCTGCCTCATGACGGCCCGGGCCAAGGTGATGGTCGTTACGACTGGGACCTTCGTTGTCGAGACGGCCAGCGCATCGCGCTCGAGGTGACCATGCACTCGGCCAGCGACATGCTGGCGTTCTGGCGGAAGGGCGATCACTACCGAGAGGTTCCCGGGCTCGGCGGCACCTACCTCGTGAACGTCGATCCGGCCGCGAATCGGAACGACCTCTGGAAGAGGCTGCCGAAGCTGCTTCCGGAGTTCCCTGACGGCTTCATCGACGTTGAGTACATCCGATGGAATCGCGCCGACCCTCGCCGGGAAGCGGCAGAGACGCTCGCATCACTAGGCGTCCGGCGGGTGAGCTTCGCTCCAGAGCCGGCACAGTCGGCGATCACCTTCACGACATCGAGCGGTGGAGCCGTTGCGGCGGCCGCGGCCGTTGAGGCGGCGATGAGCGAGCTCGAACCGAACCGCGCCAAGCTTGCGGCCGCCGAGGACGTCGACGAACGACATCTGTTCGTCTGGGTGGACGGCTCGGCTGGGTTGGCGAGCATGTCGCTTCGAGACGCCGGTGCGCCACCCTCCGATCCGGTCGACCTGGGCGACGGCGTCGACGTGCTCTGGGTGGCGGCTGTGGATGCGAGCCGTCGCCCGATTGGTGCATCTGTTCTCTGGCGGGCAGCGCGAGAGCGGTGGGAGGACTGGTCTACTCAGGTGACGTCTCGGGCGGACGTGCCCGGACATATGATCTAGAAAGAGATCATATGATCTTGTTTCCGATCACCCGAGGAATAGGATGAGGGCATGGATCTGGGCTCACCTGTTCTTGACATCGCACCCGCCGTCCGCGGCGCGCTGCTGCAGGCGCTTGCCCGGCTCGAGCAACCCATCACCAGGCGCCAGCTCGCTGCTGCTGCCGGTGTCGCTCCAGGTAACGCCAGCGCCGTCATCGAGGAACTCATCCAGAGCGGACTCGTGAGCGAGACGGTCGCTGGCCGATCGTCGATGGTTGTGCTGAACCGGAGCCACCTTGCCGCAGGGCCGGTGCTCGCTCTGGCCGGCCTGCGAGGCGAGCTAATCCGGCGACTGCGCGAACGGCTCTCCGCATGGCCCGACCTCCACGGTGCCTGGCTCTTCGGGTCCGTGGCTCGCGGCGACGCCGACAGCGACTCGGACGTCGACCTTCTGATAGTGGTCGACGACCTCGAGTCGTCCGACCTGCATGAACGACTGTCGGGCCTTCAGGCCGAGGTTCGCTCCTGGACCGGCAACGACTTGCAGCTTGTCGAACACTCGCCATCGTCGTGGCGAAAGCTCGTTCGAGCCAGGAACCCGCTTGTCGAGCAGATCCGGTTGGACGGGATCGCGCTGGCCGGCGACGCAGCCTCGCTGCTGGAGCGTCACCGATGAGTCGAGCCAAGGGCAGCCGCAAGCCGTGCGACGTGCAGCAGGCGCGCCAGCGTCTCGTCGATGCGCGCCAGTTCCTCGAAGCGGCGGAACTGCTCGACGCGCCTGATGTCGTCGCTACGTGCGCGATTCACGCAGCGATCGCGGCTGCGGACACGATCACCTGCCACGCGCTCGGGGAGCGGTCGAGCGACGGCAACCACGTATCGGCTGTCGATCTTCTGCGCCAGGTCGACGCCAGCCTGTCAACGGCGCTCAAGCGAGCGCTCGACCGCAAGACCCAGGCGGGCTACGAGAGCGTCGACGTCAGCGCGGCGGACGCTACGAGCTGTGTCCGATGGGCTCGTCAGCTCGTCTCAGCGGCTGAGGCTCGACTCGAGACCTGATCCCGTCAGTCGCCAGCTGAGAACTGGACGTTGAGCGTGAGGCCAAGCGCATGAGCTGCGCGCTGAAGCGTCGTCAGTGTCGCGCCGACTCCGCCGGCCTCGAGCCGAGCGACTGCTGCCTGACTGGTGCGCATGCGGCTGGCGAGCTCTCGTTGAGTGAGTCCAGCGGCTTCGCGAGCATCGCGAACCGATTGCCCGACGCTCAGCGCCAGGGTGGTCGCGTCGCTGGTCTCCTCAAATGCGGCGCGCTCGGCAGTAGTCATCGTGCTGACCCGTCGTCGAGTCACCTCAGTGAGCGTTGATCTGACCATGCCGCCTCCCTACACCGACCGCCACGGGACCTGCGATCCCGCGGGCGGGAGACCCAGCAGCTTGTCGACGGCCTCGTTCTTCGTCCTGCTGCCGAGCCCAGCGGTGACTGCCTGCAGGGTCGGATGTTGTTGCAGGCACGCGAAGGCGTCTGGCTGGAGATGACTCCCGTCAACGACAGCGAGCTCCTCGAGTGCCCGTGCCGTGAGGAGCGGCTCGAGGTCTGTGATGCCCTTCATCGTCTCCAAGTGAATGCGTCGCAGCGCTGTACAACCGCTGAAGTCAGGGAGTTCGACAACCTGACGAAGCGATTGAAGAAACAGATAGCGAAGCGAGGCCAGCTCGCCGACGGCCGAGATGTCTCTGAGCCCTTTGACCATCCACAGTTCGAGGTAGAGCAGCTCCCCGATGCGAGGTAGCAGTGCGAGATCGCGCGTGCCGCCCAGCTTCAGTTCGAGAGCGCGAAGCCGACGGAGGGGCAGCAGCATTGAGAGATCTGGCAACGTGATGGACCGGAGCGTCAACTCCTCGAGGCATTCGAGTTCGGCGATCGACGCGAGGCCCTTCGTCTGCCCCTCGACGTAGAGTCGGGTCAAGAACTTGAACCGCCCCACGATGCTGACATCGAGCTTGGTCTTGGTCTGTCCGATGACGAGGTCGTCGAGTTCGTCCGGAAGATGGCGGAGCCCGTCGAGCGCGGTGAGTGAGTGGTAGAGCGCGTCAGCAGCGAACCGTCTCAGGCCGGCGAAGTGGCGAAGGAACTCGAGGTTGGTGATCGAACCGTCGTATGACCCGTATGCGCGCAGGCCGACGGTGGGCTTGTCGGACATCCACTCCGCCAGCCGAGCGAAGTCGGCCTCGGTGAGGAGGCTCTGGAACTGCACCGTGGCCATCGGAGAGCGAAATGGCCGAAGCATCTCGTCGGTCAACGGCGACGAAACGTCGCGCCGCTCAGACTGCGGCGGAGGGTCTCCCTTGACGAATATGTGCTCCGCTCGGGCCTTCGCATAGCCGTCGCCCCAATAGTTGGACACGGTCGACGGACATTCGATCCCATCGAGATCCAATCCGCGGTGGCCGACGACAGCGCCCCCGCCCGCTGCGATGGCCGCAACATGCACGCACCCGACATTGCGGATGGCGGCGCCAGAAATCGACTGACCGTTTGGGGGTTGGTCGGCTACCCAGTCGTGCAGACCACCGATGAACGAGACGGTCGCTCCCGTGGTCGACGGTTCAGCGTACCCAAGCACTCGCCCGCACGCGAAACGGCCGTCCGACAACGGAATAAACCAGAGGTCGCC
>JANOEM010000803.1:0-3527 GCA_031413195.1 Actinomycetes bacterium | reverse complement strand
ACGAATTCGAGGTTCGGGTAGCTCTCCTTGTCGAGCACGCTTTGAACGGTCTCGATGATCAGGTTTCGCTCGACCCCCCATACCCGAGAACTCGTGCCACGGGTGGGGATGATGATGCTGACCTTGGGCGTGCCGCTGAGGTGGCGGCGGAACCTATAGGTGCCGAGTGGTTCCTGCATCTCGACGGTTGCGTCGATGCCGAGACGATCGGCGTGTTCTTGTAACGCCCGCTTGCCGGATTCGTACGCGTACGGCTTGGCGTTGCGGTCACCGGCCACCGAAGTCGGCAGTTGTCGCCAGAGGTACATGATCCACGTGAAGTGGTGGATGTAGCGCGCCTTTTCGGTGACGCGCAGGATCAGGTCGTAGTCCTGGCTGCCATCGAAACCAGCGCGAAACCCACCGACTTCGTTGACCAGGCTGCGGCGCAGCACCGAGAAATGGGTGCAGTAGTTCTGACTGCGGAATCGTTCCGGCGACCAGTCGGGCTTGAAGAACGGCGTGACCTGTTGACCCTGCGGACTCAGATGAGCTTCGTCGCTGTAGGAGTAGTCCAAGTTCGGATGCTCATCGGCGATCTGCGCGATCGCAGCCAGCGCCTCTTCATGAATCAGATCGTCGTGATCCAACAGCGCAACGAACTCGCCTGTCGCCATCGCCAACGCATCGGCCGAAGCGGCGGTGATCCCGCCGTTCGACGTGCGATGCAGCACCTTGATCCGCGGGTCCGACGCCGCTGCGGCATCGAGCAATGGCTTGATCAACGGATCGGTCGAACAGTCGTCGACGAGGCACAGTTCCCAGTCGGCGAAGGACTGGCTGACGACGGAATCGATAGTCGCCTGCAGGACGTCGGTCGGCGGGTTGTAGACCGGCGTCAGCACCGAGATACGCGGGCTCACTTGACGAGCGTCCGTCGAGCCCTGCCGATGACCTTGCGGTGGATCAGGCGGTATGCCCGGAGCCGGTTGATCACTTCCTGCTTGAACCACTGCTGTTCCTTGATCGCCCTGGTCAGCTCGGCTTCGAGCGACCGCACCCGACCGCGCAGGATCCCGCATTCGGCTTCTGCGCCGATCACCGCATCGCGGGCGCCCCAGACATCGGTCTTCAGCTTCACGTAGGACTGCTCGCTGGGTCCGACCAACTCTCGCAGTCTCGCGACCTCGGCTCGGAGTTGCTCCAACTCGACGCCGCTGTCAGCCGGTTTCGATGTCGTTGGTGATGACGCAGTGGGAGAGGGCTTCGTCGGCATGGAGAGACAGACTACTGGCGGCCTGCGGACGTACGCGGACTGATGTCGAAGCTGGTTCCTGTCAGCAGGACCACGACAGCGCGCACCATCGCCCGCGCGGACGCGAAGACGTCGGCGGACGGCTTGCCGCCCTGGCGCGCCCGCATCGGGATCGCGATCTCTCCGATCCGGTAACCCCTGCGGCCCGCGACCAGGGCGGCCTCGAACGTGTCGCCCAGGTAGTGCTGCGGGAACTCGTCGGCGAACTCAGCCAACAGCGGCTGACGGATCGCCCGAAATCCCGAGGTCGGATCGCTGAGCGTCACGCGCGCAAACCGGCGCAGGATCGCGGACAGCAGACGCATGCACACCCGTCGCATCAAGGACACACCCTCATGCGAACCCCCATCGGCGAATCGGCTGCCGACCACCATGTCCAGATCGTTGTCCTCCAACTTCGTGAGGAGTTGTCCGATGTGAGCAACGGGGTGCTGGCCGTCGCCGTCGACCTGGACAACTACGTCGAAGCCGTGTGTGACCGCGTAGCGCCATCCGGTGCGCAACGCTCCCCCGACACCCAGGTTGATCGGCAGCTCGACAACCTCCGCGCCCGCCGCGGCCGCGAGTTCGGCGGTGCGGTCGCCGCCGGCATCTTCGACGACGAGGCACGCGTACCCCGCGTCGATCACGCTCGTGACCACCTCGGCGATGCACGCCTCCTCCCGATATGCCGGGATGACCACCAGCACTTTCACGTGTCTGATTGCCGCTGCCGCTCGAGCTCAGCAACTTTGTTGGCCAAGAGCGCGTGGGCCTCTGCCGTGGTGCGCAGGCGTTCCTGCAACAGGGAAACGCTGATTGAGAGCTGGATCGAGATCGCAAGCAACACTGCCGAGCTGATCATCAACAACACGGCCGTCGGCGTGATGTTCGCGATCTTGCCCAGGTCGCTGACGAACGGCATCGCCGCTGCCGCCAAGATCACGAGCACGGCAACCCCGAACCATCCGAACGCATACCGGGTGGTCAACAGGCGCCGATGGGCGAGACGAAGCACGACGAACGCAAGCCCGAGGCCCCCCAGCGCCAGCACGAGCGCTTGTTTCACGGTGGTCGACATCAAGGGCGAGTGTAGCTGTGCGCCTACGAGCGGTATCGGAAACCATCGTCAGTTCGCACCCACGACCCGCCCCGTCCGTCGCTCCCCACCAGACATTCATGTCACCGCAAGTGACGGTTTTCGACAACTTGTGGTGACATGAATGATCTGTGAGGGGGGGGAACCTCAGACCTTGGCGCCCTCGATCGCGAGGTCGTTGTCGACCATCCGCTTGACGAGTTCGGGGAACGACACCTCTCGCTTCCAGCCGAGCTTGGTGTGGGCCTTGGTCGAGTCGCCGACGAGCAGATCCACCTCTGCCGGGCGCAGGAACTTCGGGTCCTGGCGAACGTAGCGCTCCCAGTCGTCCACACCTGCTGCTTCGAAAGCGAGCCGGATGAACTCTTTGACCTGATACGTCTCGCCGGTCGAGACCACGAAGTCCTCCGGCTCGTCCTGCTGCAGCATCAGCCACATCGCCTTGACGTAGTCGCCGGCGTAGCCCCAGTCGCGGCGCGGCTCGATGTCGCCAAGGACGAGTTCGTGCTGCAGGCCGAGCTTGATCCGCGCCGCAGCGTTGGTGATCTTGCGGGTCACGAACTCGAGCCCGCGACGCTCGCTCTCGTGGTTGAAGAGGATGCCAGAACACGCGAAAAGGTCGTAGCTCTCGCGGTAGTTGACCGTGATGTCGTGACCGAACACCTTCGCGCAGCCGTACGGGCTGCGCGGGTGGAACGGTGTCAGCTCGGTCTGCGGGGTCTCGCGGACCTTGCCGAACATCTCCGACGACGACGCCTGGTAGAACCGGATCGGGTTGTTCTGGCTACCGCCGACGATGCGGATCGCTTCGAGCATGCGCAACACGCCCAGTCCGGTGACATTCGCAGTGAGTTCGGCCTGGTTGAAGCTCATCGCTACGAACGAAATCGCTCCGAGGTTGTAGACCTCGGTCGGCTGAACCTTCTCGACCGCAGCAATCAAACTGGTCAAGTCGCACAGGTCGCCCTGAACGAGTTCGACGTACGGGTGCTCGTCGTGGATCAACGCCGTCTTGGGGTTGTTCTGGCCCTTCATCAGGCCGTAGACGTCGTAACCCTTGCTGTGGAGAAGATCGGCGAGGAACCGGCCGTCTTGTCCGGTGACTCCCGTGATGAGCGCGTTTGGCATCCGAGCGATGCTAGCGGAGCAACGTGC
>JANOEM010000802.1:0-2279 GCA_031413195.1 Actinomycetes bacterium | reverse complement strand
CGAATCAGCCGGCGACGGTTGTGGTGGTGCTGTCGATCGGCGCGGTCGGCAGCGCTGTAGAGACAGTGGTGCCGGCCGAGATCGGCAACGCTTTGCCGGCGAGATCTTTACCCAACATCACCAACACGCTCGATCCAGCGGGCATGATCGCGCCGTTCAGCGGAACCGGCGTCGGCATCGGGCTTGCGACGACTCCCGTGCCGTCGAGCGATCCCATCGCCTGTGCGACTGAGGCCGCGACGGCCTCGCCGCCGGGTAGGTAGTAGACGACGCTCAGATCGACCTTGATCGTCGCGTCGGTCGGTGTGCCCACCGTGAAACCAAGCCCGGCCAGTGCCTTGCTGTACTGGCCGGCTGCCCCGCCGAGGCCCGATGCGTTGGCGACGATGATCACCTGCGTCGCGTCGGTGTTCAGCAGCGGTGTGGTCGGAGGGCCGGTCTCGACCGGCGCCGTGGCGGCGACGGTGGTCTCGGTACCGGGAACATCCGATGAGCCACCCGTCGCGCTGTTGGTCGTTTCGTTGCCGGCCGATGTCGAGCCGCCGTCGCTGTCACTGATGTTGCGCAGGATGAGGAACCCGACCACTACAGCGATCACCGCAATGACGATGCTGACAGTTGAACCCATGGGCGCACCGCCGGACTTTCCCCCGGGGCGCCGTGTCGGTTGGTCGTTGCTCATACGTTCGTTCCTCCGCGTGCGTCGTCAACCTGTGCAGGACCCTCGAGGCGTGCCCGACGGCGGCGATCGCGCAGACGAATGAGGCGGCGAACCACCAATGGGTCGTGAGCGAGCGCAGCCGGTACCTCGAGGAGCCGGTTGAGTTCCTGATAGTACTCGTCGAGGCTGCACGAGAATGTCGCGCGAACGAGGGTCTCCTTGGAGTCGTCGAAGGTCCACCACGTGCCCTCGAAGTTCAACAGGGCGCGCTCGCGTTCGGTCAACTCAATCTGATCTGCCACGCCCACAGCCTGCCTGCCCGGAGGGCGCGTTACAAGTATCCGCGCCAGATGCCGCCGCTGACCCCAGCGGCTATCGTCTCCTACCCATGACGTTGAGTGCCGCGAACATCCCGCCGGTCGGCATTGCTCAGCGCCCCTTCCTGATCGGCGTAGCGGGCGGCACGTGTTCCGGCAAGACCACGATCTCGGAGAAGTTGGCCGAACTGGCCGGAGACGAACACGTCGCCGTGATCAAGCTCGACTCGTACTACATCGCCCGTACCCATCTCGATCTCGAAGAGCGGGCGAAGTCCAATTACGACCACCCCGATGCCTTCGACTGGGCGCTGCTCAACGACCATCTCGCCGCACTCGTCGCGGGTGCGACTGTGCCGGTCCCCGTCTACGACTACGCACTCCATGACCGAAGCGACGAGGTGCGGTTGGTCGCTCCGGCGCGGATCGTGGTCGTCGAGGGCATTCTGGTTCTGTACGACGTGCCGTTGCGCGACCGGTTCGATCTCCGCGTCTTCGTCGACACCGACGCCGACATCCGCCTGATCCGCCGTCTCACTCGAGATGTGGCCGAGCGCGGGCGTACACCCGAGAGCATCGTCGCCCAGTACCTCGACACGGTGCGCCCCAGCCACGAACAATTCATCGAGCCCAGCAAGCGCTACGCCGATGTCATTCTGCCCGATGGCGGCATGAACGAGCCGGCGTTGGACGTGCTGCTCGCCCGGGTGCGCGAACTCGTGCGCGTGACCTGAGACGACGCCCGATGCCGACACCCTGTCAGGTGCCTTTGACACCGCGCATCGCTCGCCGCTCAGCGTTCGGCGAGGCCGGGGATGGTCTTGCCGGCGAGGTCCTTGCCGAGCATCAGCAAGATCGTCGCATCGCCGAGGCCGACCTGCGCGTCGAGGATCGGCGCGGGTGTCGGCATCCGGCCGACGCTGTTGACCTGCATCACCAGTGCCAGCGAACCGGCTGCGGCCTCGGCCACCGGAAGGTAGTAGATCTTCGTCGCGTCTAGGCTTTCCTCGTAGCCGGCTGCGTCGGTCGGTTCCTTCATCGCATAGCCGACCGCCTGAAGTTCGGCGCTCAACTGGCTCGCCGCGCCGGGCACTCCAGCGGCGTTCGCGATCAGCACGATTGCGCCCTCGGTGATCAACGGGAGGATCGTCGTAGTGGTCGGAGCGATCGTGGTCGTGGTCGGCGCAATGGTTTACGGCGAAACCTTCAGCCACGAGACGATCCGTGAGCTTCTCGCTTGCCGCTTTCCCTGCCTCATCGGCGTCGAGAGCAATCACGACCGTCTTCACGCGGTCGTCGGC
>JANOEM010000801.1:0-5138 GCA_031413195.1 Actinomycetes bacterium | reverse complement strand
GGTCGCGACTGCACTCTCGGGAGTGAAACGGTGCGACGATCCGTCGTAGGTGCTCTTGAACGTGACGCCGTCGTCGTCCATCTTCGGCTCGAGCGAGAAGACCTGGAACCCGCCCGAGTCGGTCAGGGTCAGGCCGTTCCAGTTGGTGAACTTGCCTAATCCACCGAAGTGAGCGACGGTCTCCGCCCCAGGGCGCAGCATCAGGTGGTAGGTGTTGCCGAGGACGATCTCGGCGCCGAGTCGTTCGTAGTCGGCTGCCGACAGGTACTTGATCGCTCCGCGGGTGCCGACAGGCATGAAGCACGGCGTTCGGTAGGTCCCGCGGGCCGTGTGGCCGAGCCCCGAACGGGCCGGCCCGTCAGATGCCAGCAGTTCGAATCGCACCGGATGCATCACGGTCTCCTGTTCAACAGCATCGAATCGCCGAAGGACAAGAAGCGGTAGTCGTGGCCCAGCGCTTCGGTGTACAACCGCCGCCATCGAGGGCCGACGAAGGCCTCGATCATCATCAAGAGCGTGGTCTTGGGGAGGTGGAAGTTCGTCATCAGCAAGTCGACGACCTTCCAGTCGTAGCCCTGGTGGATGAACAGTCGCGTGCGTCCTTCCAGGTTGCCCGTGGTGGCCGCCGACTCCACGGCCCGGATCGCCGTGGTACCGACGGCTATCACCCGGCTTGCGGCGCGGCAGGCCTCTAGCACCTCCGCCGTGACTCGGTAATGCTCGCTGTGGATCTGGTGGTCGAGTGGGTTCGCGACACTCATCGGCTGGAAGGTGTCCAGGCCGACGACAAGTTCGACGCGGGCGATCTCGACACCGCCCGCTTCGAGCCGGGACAGGAGTTGAGGCGTGAAGTGCAGGCCCGCTGTCGGTGCCGCGGCAGACCCTGGCCGATCGGCGTACACGGTCTGGTATCGCTCCCGTTCCTGAAGCGGGACCGTGATGTACGGAGGCAATGGCATCTCCCCGTGCTCGGCGAGCAGTTCGAGCGGATCCCCCTCGCCGAGCAGAGTCACCCAGAACGTGTCACCGGCGGGTGTTCTTCGGCCGATCTCCACGATCGGCACCCCGGATCGATTGAGCAGTTGCTCGCCCACCCGGAGCTTCTTGCCGGGTCGAACCAGCGCCTCCCAGACGCGTCGGTCGCCGTCGCCCTCGTCGCTCGAGACTGGCTCGAGCAGGAGAACCTCGGCTGCTCCCCCGCTCAGGCGCTGCAGAGCCAGACGAGCGGGAATCACCCGTGAGTCGTTGACAACCAACAGGTCGCCGGCTCCGAGGAACTCGCCGAGATCGCGGACATGTCGGTGCAGCGGTTCGGCATCGCCTCGATCGACGAGGAGCTTGGCCGAATCGCGCGGCTCAAGTGCGGTCTGCGCAATCCGATCGGCCGGAAGGTCGTAGTCGAAGTCCGCGAGCAACACAACCACCAAGGCTAACGGTGGGCTGTGGTCGCCGGTTATGCCACGATAAGGAGATGGTGATTCAGCGAACGGATGCAGTTGATTGCGGTACAGCGGGAGAGATGGATCTGCATGTGTGGACCCCTGACGGCGAGACACGCGGAGCTGTGCTGCTGATCCAGGAGATCTTCGGTGTCGGCCCGTACATCCGCGCCGTCGCTGAGCGACTCGCACAGGCGGGATACATCGTTGGTGCCCCCGATGTCTTCTGGCGGTTCGAACGGAACTGGCAGTCTGATCACTCGGAGTCAGGTCTCGGGGCATCGATCGAGAAGGTGCAACAGCTCGACTTCCCCACTGCAGTCGGCGACTGCACAGCCGCCCTCGCTCACCTCGCTCGTTCCTCCAACCCGAAGGGTGCCGACTCACGACCCGCGGTCATGGGTTTCTGCCTTGGCGGAACACTCGCATGGGCCGTTGCCGCCGCGGCCGACCCGAGTGTGTGCATCAGCTACTACGGATCGGGCGTGCCCGACATGATCGGGATGATCGACCAGGTCTCGTGCCCGACCCTGTTCCACTTCGGGAACGCGGATGCGTACATCCCGAACGAGGGAGTCGACCGGGTGGGTGCGGCCATCGCCGGACGCGAAGGATTCGTGCTCAACGTCGAGAACGCAGGTCATGCGTTCGACAACCACGAATCGGAGATGTTCTACAACGAGTCAGCCGCGAACGCAGCGTGGGCCAAGACGATGGCGTTCCTGGAGTTGTCCTTGCACCTCAAGGCGTGAGCCCGGCTCAGCCGAACAACGATGACGGCTTGTCGCCAGTGACCGTTGGCGGTTCGAGTCCGAGATGCAGCCACGCTTCAGGCATCGCGACTCGACCACGGGGCGTGCGTGCAAGGAGGCCCTGCTGGATCAAGAATGGTTCGTACACGTCCTCGACCGTTTCGGTCTGTTCTCCGACGCTGATCGCAACGGTGGACAGCCCAACCGGTCCCCCACGAAACTGCAGGCAGATCGCCGAGAGAATCGCGCGGTCGACTTTGTCGAGGCCTCGTTCGTCGACTCCGAAGACCTTCAGGCCGATACGGGCCGTCGATTCGTCGATCGTCCCGTCGCCGCGCACTTGGGCGTAGTCGCGAACACGGCGCAGCAGCCTGTTCGCAATTCTTGGCGTGCCCCGGCTGCGGCGAGCGATCTCCCACGCGCCGGTTTCATCGATGGTGACGTCGAGGATCCCTGATGCCCTTCGGACGATCAGTTCGAGTTCTTGGTCTTCGTAGAAGTCCAACCGTGCGACGAGGCCGAAACGGTCGCGAAGTGGTCCGGTGATCATGCCCGTGCGGGTTGTCGCCCCGACCAAGGTGAACGGAGGCAACGGCAAGCGGATCGATGACGCGGCCGGACCCTTGCCGACAACGATGTCGAGTTGGAAG
Organism: Actinomycetes bacterium; assembly: GCA_031413195.1. Lineage (GTDB taxonomy): Bacteria > Actinomycetota > Acidimicrobiia > Acidimicrobiales > Ilumatobacteraceae > WLMZ01. The sequence goes on along the minus strand of JANOEM010000801.1, from coordinate 2,297 downwards.
TCCTCCATGGCCGGGTAAAGGATCTCCTCGACCGTGCGTGACAGCCGATGGATCTCATCGATGAACAGCACGTCGCCCTCACCCAACTTGGTCAGGATCGCGGCGAGATCCCCGGCACGTTCGAGTGTCGGTCCGGACGTGATGTGCATCTGCACGCCCATCTCGGCTGCAACGATTCCGGCCATGGTCGTCTTGCCCAACCCGGGCGGACCGGCGAGCAAGAGGTGGTCGATCGGCTGGTTCCTGAGGCGGGCGGCCTCGAGCACGATCGTCAGGTGCTCTTTCAGTTCTCGCTGACCGACGAAGTCGGCAAGTCGACGAGGGCGCAGACCGATTTCGTCAGTCTCTTCGACATCGCTGTTCACGCCTGGATCGAGGAACTCCTCACGCACGTCGGGCCCCCAACAACTGCAAAGCCTCACGCAGCATCGTGGCTGCGTCGCGGCCGGCAGGCAATTCGCGGAGGGTGTCGCGCACTTCGTCGGGCGCGTAGCCGAGTCCGTATAACGCCTCGCGCACGTCACCGAGCGCAGAACCGCCGCCGGGGTGGTCCGCGCCGGAGTTGACGGGATCGAGGATTGGGAGATCGAGTCTGCTCTTGAGTTCGATGAGCAGGCGTTCGGCAGTTTTCTTGCCGACGCCGGGCACGAGCGTCAGCGACGCGAGGTCACTCGATGCGACGATGTCGACCAGGGTGACCGGAGAATGCGTGCCGAGGATCGCCATCGCAAGAGCCGGTCCGACTCCGTGGGTCGAGATCAGGACCTGGAACGTGGTGCGCTCTTCTCGCTTCAAGAAGCCGAACAGGGTCTGGGTGTCCTCGCGGATGTGATGGTGCACGTGCAGGAACACAGCGACCCCGGGTTCGAGTTCGGCGAGAGTGCGAGGCGTGACCGTGACCAGGTACCCCACTCCGGCCGCTTCGAGCAGGACCTGGCTGTCGGTGCCTCGCTCGAGCACGGAACCCCGGAGTGAACCAATCACGACCGGGTCCCGACCGTGATCTTGGCCGCTCTGCTCGTGGCCAGTGCGATCTTGGTCCGTAGCTGCAACGGGGCCATCGCAAGATGACACAGAGCGAGCGCCGCTGCGTCGGCCGCGTCGGCCGGCTTGGGGATAGCCGAAAGCCCGAGCCTGGCCTGCACCATCTTCTGGACCTGGGCCTTGTCGGCGGCGCCCCATCCGGCTACAGCCCCTTTGACCTGATTCGGGGTGTACTGCACCACTTCGCATCCGCAAGCCCAAGCCTCGGCAAGGGCAAGGCCGCTTGCCTGACCGACACTCATCGCGGTGCGGACGTTGGTCTGGAAGAAGACCTGTTCGACTGCGACGACATGCGGCCTGAACTCGGCGATCAGGGTCGCAAACTCAGCCCTCAACTCGGCCAGGCGCTTCGGTAACGGGTCGGTCGCAGGGGTACGGATGACGCCGAGGCTCAACGCCACCGCGCTGGCGGGTCCGTTGGCCTGCACCGCGGCGTAGCCGCAGCGAGTGAGTCCTGGGTCGATCCCCAGCACGACGAGGGGCTCATCGGGAGCACGCATGACGAACACAGGTTCGTATGGTAGCCGACGAGCGACGAACGACAGCGGACCACCCCATCGGATGATCTTCGTCCCGCCCGGGCGCGCGGCAAATCATCCGATGGCGTTTGGGGTGATGGCGTTCGGGGTGATGGCGACGGGTGCGGCCGCGTCGACCGGATCAGGACGCCTTCTTGATCGCCTCGACGAGCTCGCTCACGGGTCGGTAGGTCAGACCGGCGATCGCACGATGGGCGTAACGAATGGTTCCGCCAGCGTCGATGACGAACACGCTGCGGCGGGGAAACCCGATCGGGCCGAGGGTGCCGTACAACGCGGCAACGGCCTTCTCGGGATCGGCCAGGAGCGGGAACTTGAACCCGTGCTTGTCCCGGAACTTTTCCTTGCTGGCGATGTCCTGGGCAGAGATCGCAAGTACTTGTGCACCGAGTTGTTCGAATTCCGACAAGTCGTTGTTGTAGCTGTTGAGTTGCTTCGTGCACACCGGCGTGTCATCGCCCGGGTAGAAGACCAACACGACCGGCTTGCCGGCGTAGTCGGACAGCGAATGGGCGGTTCCACCGACACCCGTCAGGGTGAAGTCCGGCGCCCGATCGCCGATCCCGATGCTCATTCGCTGACCCGTTCCATCAGTTCGTCCGAGATGTCGAAGTTGCTGAAAACGTCTTGCACGTCGTCGTCGTCCTCGAGGGCGTCCATGATTCGTAGGATCTTCTTGGCATCGCCCGGATCGGTGACTTCGACATCAACCGA
>JANOEM010000800.1:0-2795 GCA_031413195.1 Actinomycetes bacterium | reverse complement strand
TGGTCGCCGCAACCGCCGCAACGATCTCGCCTTCGAACCTGACGATCTGATCGGCGAACAACGTGCGATCGGCAACGAACGGACCGAAGCGGACATCCGGAACATCGGCCTGGGTGAGGATCGCGAATACTCCGGGAATCGCCCGAGCGGCGGTGGTGTCGAGCTTGGTGATGCGCCCGTGGGAGACATCGGCGTAGCGGAACTTCGCGGCCAGCATGCCGGTCAACGTGAGGTCGGCGGTGTAGCGGCCGCTTCCAGTGACCTTGTCGGGGCCGTCGGCTCGGACGAATCGGGGTCGATCGGTGGATGGTGTGGTGGCGGTCATCGGTTTCACGTCCTGAACGAGCAGAGTCCGCCCACAATATGACACGCCCCTCAAGTCGACCGTAACCGCGTACATTTCTTCGACATGCGCATCACCCGCCGAAGCCTGCTGATCGCCGGTGCTGCGAGCCTCGCCGCCGCGTGCACGAAGAGCGATGACGGCATCGACACCACCGGCGCAAGCGCAAGTGCGGGTTCAACCGCCAACTCGGATGCCGGTTCGGATGCCGGCTCGAGTGCCGGCTCGAATGCCGGTTCGACGGCTGGCTCGGATGCGAGCCCTGGCGAGTCGGCCGACCCGTTCGCAGTCAGGGACTTCGCGGTCACCCGCTGGGCCGGTGACCCGTTCTCGCGTGGGTCCTATTCGCACCTCGCTGTCGGCGCAACCCCGGACGACCGGAGAGTTTTCCAGGAACCGATCGGCGATCGACTGTTCTTCGCGGGCGAACACACCGATCTCGACGCGCCGGCCACCACCCATGGAGCCCTGGCCAGCGGCCGGCGGGCCGCCGACGCAGCAATTGCAGCGTTTGCAGCGTTTGCAGCCCCGACCGGTGCCGGCGAGTTCGACGTCGTGGTGATCGGCGCCGGTTTCGCGGGCCTCGGCGCCGCCTCCGCGATTCGTGAAGCGGGGCGCCCGGTCGTGGTCCTCGAAGCCCGAGATCGGATCGGTGGTCGCGCCGTCACCGACGGTCGGTTCTCTGCGCCGGTCGACCTCGGCGCATCGTGGATCCACGGAATCGACGGCAATTCGGTCGCGCTGCTGGCCGACTCGATCGGCGCCCCGGTCGCCGTGGCGAACGGCGACGAGGTACTCACGTTCGACCAGGGCGTCGAGGAACTGGATGGCGCCGAGTCGAGCGAGATCCGAGCAATCGTCGCCGAGGTCATCGAGACAGCATCGGAACTGGCCGAAGCCGCCGACGAGGACCAACCGCTGGAGATCGTGCTCCGGCAGGCCCTCGAAGATCTGGATCTGGACGACCGCGCTGCCGAACTCGTGTCGGTGGAACTACGGCGCACCATCGAGCACGAACTCGCGGCCGACCTCGGCGATCTGTCGGCGTGGTACTCCGACGAGGGTGAGGAGATCGCCCGCGACGAGGTCGTCCTGCCGCAGGGTTACGGACAGCTCACCTCGGCTTTGGCTGAGGGCCTGGACATCCGCACGTCGGTGGTGGTCGGATCGATCACAGCTACCGACGACGCCGTCACGATCACGTCCACGGCTGGTGAATCCTTCACCGCCGCAGCGGCGATCGTGACCGTGCCCCTCGGCGTCCTGCAACACGGCGATATCGTCTTCGACCCCCCGCTCCCCGGCCAGATCCTCGGCGCGATCGATCGGTTGGGGATGGGCACGCTGAGCAAGGTGGTGCTCGAGTTCACCGAACAGTTCTGGCCGAACGACATCGAACGGTTCGAGTTCTCGACGCCGAACTCGCGGCTGCTCGAATTCCTTAACCTGGCCCCCTTCACCGGTAAGCCGATCCTGGTCGGCTTCACTGCCGGTACACCGGCGGTCGAGATGGAAGCGATCGAGGATCAAGACCTCGTCGACGAAGCCGTAGTCCTGCTCCGCGACGCGTTCGGCTGACCGGATCGCCCGCTATGAGACAACGTTTGCTCTCCTTGACAGTTGTTATCAAACATGTCTCAATGTGCATATGTTGGCATCGAGTGGCGTCAGTATGAACGGCACGGCGACGTCCAACTCACCGACGGCCGTTGTCGGCATGGTCGGGGGCGGCCAGCTGGCGCGGATGACCCATCAGGCGGCCATCGCACTCGGGATCGAACTGCGGGTGTTGACAGCGTCCGCAACGGACCCCGCCGTCCGGGCCGGAGCCACGTTCCACTCCGGGCACCCCGGAGACCTCGACGAACTACTCGCGTTTGCCCGTGGGTGCGATGTCGTCACCTTCGACCATGAGCAAGTTCCGAACGAGCACCTCCACGCGTTGGTCGCTGCCGGCCACCGGGTCCGGCCGAATCCCTTCGCCAAGCATCTCGCCCAGGACAAGATCGTCGCCCGGCGCACGCTGGCAGACGCCGGGTTCGCAGTGCCTGCCTTTGCAGAAGTCGCCGCCGGCGATGCCGAAGCCGTCGCCCGATTCGCGGACGAACACGGCTGGCCGGTGGTCGTGAAGGCGCCGAGTGGGGGCTACGACGGCAGGGGCGTACAGGTCGTCGATCATCTGCGGGATCTGCACGAGGTCGACTTCGGAGGTAGCCGGCCGGGTTCGCTGTGGCTGCTCGAAGAACGTGTCGAGATAACCATGGAACTGGCGGTTGTAGTTGTGCGCCGACCGTCTGGACAGTCGATGACCTACCCGGTCGTGGAGACCGTGCAGCGTGACGGCATCTGCAACGAACTGATCATGCCGGCGCGCATCTCCGAGAGCCTGGCCGCCAGAGCCGAGGCGCTTGCCGTTTCCATCGCCGAAGGCATCGACGCGACCGGCATCCTG
>JANOEM010000799.1:0-3499 GCA_031413195.1 Actinomycetes bacterium | reverse complement strand
CCTCGGCGATGCCGGTGTTGTTGAAGGCGCCGCTGAAGCGGGTGCGCCCGTCGCCGCTGCCGGCCATCTTGGTCATGGTGCCGGCGTTGAGGAAGGTGGCGGCCGACCACATGGGCGTCAAGGAATCGTTCTGTCAGGCGGGTCGTGAGCTGGCCGGTGCCACAGCCAAGATCGACGATCGACTCGGCGCGCACTCCCACAAGTCTCGCGATGACAGCGTCGTGCACAGGTCGATACGTCGCGTCCTGAAAGCCGGGACGGTCGTAGATCGCCGACCAACGATCGAACAACACCGATCGTGCGCGTGCCATGGTTCAGCCGGGCGCTGCGATGGGTCGGGGACCCGCAACGCCTTCGACGATCTCGGTGGCCACCGGTACCCACCCCTCGAAAGTCCCCGCTTGGGCGACCAAGTCGACGAACATGTACGCATCGTCGCCGACCAGGTTGTGCAACGGGCTGTCGTGATCAGTGGCCACGTTCGCAATCAGTGCACCGGCGGCCGCAGGGTCTGCACCCAATGCTTCGCCACTGTTCACGTAGAAGTCGTTCATCCACTGATGGTCAGCCGCGTACGGGCCCGGGTCGGCAGGCACCTTCCAGTCACTGCTCGCAAAGATCTCGGTCGCAAAGAAGCCCGGCTCGACACACGCCACCCTGATTCCGAACGGTGCGACCTCCCAGGCCAAGGCCTCGGACAACGCGCCCAGCGCATGCTTGCTCGATGAATAGAAGCCGCCGTACGGACCACCCGGCACGCGTCCGGCAACCGATGTGACGTTGATGATCACGCCGCCACCCTTGGCTCTCATCGCGGGCAAAGCGGCCCTCACGGTGCGTACCGGGCCCCAGATGTTGGTGTCGTAAACGGCGGTCGCCTTGTCAAGGTCGATCGATTCGATCGGGCTACTACTGCCGATGCCGGCGTTGTTCACCAAGACATCGATCGCCCCGTGACGGTCCTCGATCGAGCGGATCGTGGAGACCACCGAATCGTTGTCGGTCACGTCGAGCTGGACCACCTCCAGGCTGAGACCCTCCGCTGCGGCCCGTTGACGCAGACCGTCGGCCTTGGCCAGGTTGCGCATCGAGGCATACGTCGTGTCTCCACGCCTGGCGAAGGCCAATGCCGCCTCGAGCCCGATGCCCGTGCTGCACCCTGTGATCAGAACCACTGCCATCATTGACCCCCATCTGGAAGGAGGCATATGCCACCAGCGCGAGTGACAGTAACACCGCGTTTGATAAGCCAAAACGGAGCGTCCCCGACGACCGTGTACTAAACAGTTCGGCATCATGACTGTCGCTGCGATACCTGGTCTCGAACACTGGTTCGCGCAGGAACTGCCGGGGCTGTTCGTCGAGTGGCAGCCGGCGGCGGTTCCGGCCCCCGAACTGGTTGCGCTGAACGAACCGTTGGCCATCGAACTCGGGCTCGATCCCGCATCCCTTCGAACCCCCGAAGGTGTGGCCACGCTCGCCGGCAACGGAGTACCGGCGGGCGCCGCACCGATCGCGATGGCGTATGCGGGGCACCAGTTCGGCAACTACTCGCCACGGCTCGGCGACGGCCGGGCACTGCTGCTCGGCGAGTTGCTTGATACGAGCGGTCGACGTCGCGATGTCCATCTGAAGGGTTCCGGTCGTACGCCGTTCGCCCGCGGTGGCGACGGCAAGGCTGCGCTCGCGCCGATGCTGCGCGAGTTCTTGATCGCCGAGGCGATGCATGCGTTGGGCGTGCGAACCACGCGCGCTCTCGCTGTGGTCGCGACAGGTGAACGGATAATGCGCGACGGCATGGTTCCCGGCGCAGTACTCACTCGTGTGGCCGCCAGTCACATCCGTGTCGGCACGTTCGAATATGCAGCGCGACTTGGCGACCCCACGATCGTCCAACGCCTCGCCGACCACTCGATGGCGCGTCACCATCCGCAGGCGGCAACCGCTGACCAGCCGTACGCGGCGTTCTTGGAATCTGTGATCGACGCCCAGGCTGCGTTGGTGGCGAACTGGATGCTGATCGGGTTCATCCACGGTGTGATGAACACCGACAACATGACGATCTCCGGCGAGGGCATCGACTACGGCCCGTGTGCGTTCATGGATCGCTACGACCCACAGACGGTGTTCAGCTCGATCGATCACGCCGGCCGCTATGCGTACGGCAACCAGCCGAACATCGCCCAGTGGAACCTCGCCCGTCTGGCCGAGACGCTGCTGCCGTTGATCGCGGACGACCCCGACGCTGCAGTTGCAACGGCGATGGCGCAGCTCGAACGCTTCCCCGATCGCTTCCAGCATCATTGGCAGGCCGGCATGCTCGCCAAGCTCGGCCTCGCCAGCGAAGGCAAGGGCGATGCATCGCTGTTCCACTCCCTGCTCGACCTGCTGCTCGCGCAACGCGCCGACTACACCGGAAGCTTCCGGGCGCTTTCGCAGTTGCTGCGCGGCGACGATCAGCCATTGCACGCCATGCTCGGCTCGGATGCCCCGGTCGACGAGTGGTTGGCAGCATGGCGGTTGCGTCTGGCCGCCGACGGCCGCGACCCTCTCGCCGTCGCAGGCGAGATGGATGGCGTCAATCCGCTGTACGTGCCACGCAACCATCAGGTCGAGCGGGTCCTGGAGGCGGCAAACGTCGGTGAACTCGGCCCGTTCCGTGAACTGCTCGACCTGGTCACTCACCCGTTCCACGAACGCCCCGGGATGGAAGCGTTCGCCGAGCCGGCCCCCGACGCCTTTGCGCGAACACACCAGACCTTCTGCGGTACCTGAACGTCGGCGGCACGGGACGCCGCGTCAACCCCGTGTTCAGGCTCCTGTCAGCATCATTGGCGCATCGTGGGGTCGTGGCCGAATGGCCATCACGATCACGAGGAGTGAACGATGAAGCATCGAACAACCGTGACGGCCGTTGCCGCCGTCCTGCTATTCGCCGCGTGCGGGGATTCCGCCGCGAACACGATCGGCACGAGCAAGTCGTCCCCGAGTGTCTTGCCGCAAGGGGATGAGCCGGTCACGCTCGATCCAGCAGACTTCACCATCGACATCACCAACCCCTACTGGCCGATGCCGCCGGGTCGACGGTGGACCTACGTCGAACGAGAGGCCGATGGGACCGAGGCAATGGCGATCATCATCGTCACCGGTCAAACCAAGGTGCTCACCAACGGGATCACCACTCGGATCGTTCGCGACACCCTGACGCGCAACGGTGAATTGGTCGAGGACACCTTCGACTACTACGCCCAGGACATGGACGGCAACCTGTGGTACTTCGGCGAGGAGACCGCCGAGTTCGAGAACGGCAAGGTGACCACGACGGCGGGCTCGTTCGAAGCCGGAATCGACGGAGCGTTACCGGGCATAGCGATTCCGGCGGAACCGGTCGCGGGCTTGGCGTACCGGCAGGAGTACCTGAGGGGCGAGGCCGAGGACAACGGCGAGGTGCTGAGTACTCAAGAGATGGCCGAGGTGCCGACCGGGAAGTACCGACAGG
>JANOEM010000798.1:0-5970 GCA_031413195.1 Actinomycetes bacterium | reverse complement strand
AAGTGCTGCGCGGCGAGCAACCGGATCAGCGGCTTGCTGCAGCTCACGCCGGTAGACGATCTCGACGGCGCCTTGTGGACCCATGACTGCGAGTTCTGCCGTCGGCCAGGCGTACGACAGATCGGAACCGATCGACTTGCTGTCCATCACCACGTAGGCACCGCCGTAGGCCTTGCGGGTGATGATCTGGATCCGAGGCACTGTGGCTTCGCAGTAGGCGTACAGCAGCTTCGCCCCGTGGCGGATGATGCCCCCATACTCCTGATCGACGCCGGGCAGGAAACCGGGAACGTCTACGAAAGTGAGCAAGGGGATGTTGAACGCGTCGCACGTGCGCACGAACCGGGCGGCCTTGCTGGCGGACTCGATGTCCAAGACACCCGCCAGCATCAGCGGCTGGTTGCCGACGACGCCGACGGGTCGACCATCGACACGAGCGAACCCGCACACGATGCTCTTCGCGAAGTGAGTGGCGTACTCGAAGAACTCGCCGTCGTCGACGACCTCGCGGATGACTTTCTTCATGACGTAGGGCTGATTCGACGAGGCCGGCAAGATCTCCCGCAAGGCGGGGCATAACCGGTCGGGATCATCGCCGGTGTCCACCGACGGCGCCTCTTCGAGGTTGTTGGCCGGCAAGAAGCTGAGCAGGAAACGAACGTCGTCGAGGCAGCTCTTCTCGTCAGGTGAGACGAAGTGGGCCACGCCGCTCTTGGAGGCGTGGCTCATTGCGCCACCGAGCTCTTCCAACGTCACGTCTTCACCGGTGACGGTCTTGACGACATCGGGCCCGGTGATGAACATGTGGCTGGTCTCGCGGACCATGAAGATGAAGTCGGTCATCGCCGGGCTGTACACGGCGCCGCCTGCGCACGGACCAAGGATGACCGAGATCTGGGGCACGACGCCGCTCGACAACACGTTGCGGTAGAAGATCCCACCATAGCTGGCCAGCGAGACGACGCCCTCCTGGATGCGTGCGCCGGCGCCGTCGTTCAAGCCGACAACCGGAGCACCGACCTTCAGCGCGAGATCCATCAGTTTGTGGATCTTCTCGGCGAACACCTCGCCGAGGGCGCCGCCGAATACGGTGAAGTCCTGGCTGAAGACGAAGACCTTGCGCCCGTCCACGGTGCCCCAACCGGTGATCACGCCGTCGGTGTACGGGCGTTCTTCGAGGCCGGCCGCATGCGCCCGGTGGCGGGCGAGCAGGTCGAGCTCTTGGAAGCTGCCCGGGTCGAGGAAGTAGTCGAGCCGTTCACGCGCCAACAACTTGCCCTTGTCGTGCTGACGTTCGACAGATCGTGCCGAGCCGGCGTTGAATGCTTGCTCGCGTCGCGAGCGCAGGTCGTCGAGCTTGTCGTCCATCGGAGTCGTCACGGTTACGAAGCTAGTGCCGTTGCGGCATCCGATGGAACTCGATGGAACTCGGCCGCGCAGACGGTCACCCGAGCTGATAGGTCACCGTCACCGTCACCGTCAGATCCTGGGTCCCTGTCTGGATCGGAGTCGACGACTCACCAGCGCTGTCCGCGGCAGCCGTCTCGTAGTAGAGCGGTTGCGGGGTCGACGTGTTGACTTCGCTGATGGTCAGGACCTGACCGACGGATGCCCCTGCCGCGGCGCTGAACTGCTCGGCACGCAGCTTGGCATCAGCCATCGCCGCGTCACGCGCATCGGCCGTCGCTGCGGCGTCGTCGTCGACGAAGAAGCTGATGCCGCTGATCGTTATCGCGTCGCCAACGAAGCCGGCGGCCGCGTCGATGACCGACCCGGCACTGTCGATCTTGCGGATCGTCACGGTTACGCTGTTGGTGACGTTGTACCCGGTGATGTTCTGATACGAGTCGTCGTAGCGGGGATACAGCGACAGGCCGCTCGTACGAATGTCGTCCTCGGCGATGCCCGTTGCCTTCAGCGTCGCGATGAGGGCGTTGGCCTTGTCTGCTGCTTCGGCGAGTGCGCCCTTGGCCGTGCTCTCCGTGACCGAGACACCGAGATCGACTCGCGCTGTGTCCGGCTTGACCGTCACGATGCCCTCCCCGGCGACGGTCACTGTCCGTACCGGCGAGATCCCCGATCCCCCGTTGCCGGTGCCGGTGTCAGGCGACGTGTCAGGAGTTGTCTCTGCTTGGGCGTTGCGCGGGCCCGCCTTGTCCGAGTGATCAATCGTTGCGACCGCAGCGACGGCGATCACCCCGATTGCTGCTCCGGCTACGAGTGTGGTGATCCAGCTCTTCTTCATGGTGTTCCCCTCATTGCGTTTGACGAGTGTTGACGAGTGTTCACGAGTGTCACGAGTGTCTGATGTGCATTCGATGAAGCCGACGCACGTCGATTTTGACGTCCGCCACTGGCGCTGCGGTTCCCGATCGGCAACGCTGGCCGGATGTCGTTGCCGATCCGTCCTCCGATCTCGCCGATGCTGTCGAAGGCGACGGCGGAGATCCCGGTCGGCGATGGATGGCACTATGAGCCCAAGTGGGACGGGTTTCGATGCATCGTCTTTCGTGACGGCGACGAGATTGAACTGACCAGTCGCAACGAGAGGCCATTCACGAGGTACTTCCCGGAGCTGATCGATCCATTGAAGGCCGTACTGCCACCCGCATGCGTGATCGACGGTGAAATCGTCCTGCCCGCAGCAGACGGCTCCGGTCTCGACTTCGATGCATTGCTGCAACGGATCCACCCGGCAGAGAGTCGTGTCCGGCGCCTGGCCGCGGAAACACCGTCGTGCTTCGTTGCCTTCGACATCCTCGCCCTCGGTGAGGAGAATCTGCTCGGTCGTCCGCTCGAGCAGCGCCTGGTCCACCTCCGTCACGCCCTCGCCGACGCCGCCCATCCGATCTACCTCACCCCGTCCTCGCGTGACGTCGAGGCGGCTCGGGATTGGTTCCACCGATTCGAGGGGGCGGGCCTTGACGGAGTGATCGGAAAACGGCTGAGCGACATCTACACGCCCGACAAACGCACGTTGGTGAAGATCAAGCACACCCGCACGGCAGAGTGCGTCGTCGCCGGCTACAGGATCCACAAGGATCGAAACGGGGTCGGCTCGCTGCTGCTCGGCCTCCACGATGGCGAAGGGCGATTGCACCACGTGGGTGTGACGGCCGCGTTCACCGTCGCGTTTCGGAGCCAGCTCTTCGACGAACTCGAGCCACTCACCCACGATGCTCTCGTCGATCATCCGTGGGCTGATTGGGCCAACGCGACGGCACACCAAGACGGCCGCCTTCCGGGCGCGGGGAGCCGGTGGAACGCGGACAAGGACCTCTCTTGGGTGCCACTGCGGCTGGAACGGGTGGTCGAGGTGACGTTCGGTCAACTGCAGAACGGGCGGTTCCGTCACGGCGTGCAGTTCCAGCGCTGGCGCCCTGATCGGACGCCGGCCAGCTGCACGTACGACCAACTCGACGTCGCGGCGCCGATCTCCTTCGGCGACTTGATGTCTGCCGACTCGCCCTGACCGCCCCCGATTTCTCGGTCAGCATGTCAGCCCTTCAGCCCTTCAGCCCGTCAGCCCGTCAGCCCGACGGAACCGTGGTGGCGAGCGCAACCGTGGTGGGCGTGGCGGTCACCGGAGTCTCGGCAACGGTTGGTATCGGGGCATCCGAGGTCTTGCCGTCGGCGCGAACGTTGAGCAGCGCGTTCTGTTTCAAGATGCCGGTGGCCGTTGTGATCTCCATGGTTACGTTCCACGCCCCCGCTGCATTGAGCGGGAGACCGACGTCGGGCGGGAGATACGCGGCTCCTGTCCCCGTGAGTTGATCGATCGTCATCGTCACCGGGTTGGCGCTGGGGGCGTTCACCGGGGGTGAGAACTGGATGACGATCAGGCTGATCCCCGTCTGCGGCTTGATGACTTCGAGAAGGAGTTCGTTGGTGCCGACACGCGCAGGGTGCAGCGAGAGCTTCGCGTCGAGAGTCGCGGCCGCGTCGACGAACTGGAGTTGCTCGGCGAAGTCCTCCGATGATCGGGCGCCGGCGACGAGGTTGGCGGGTTGGGTCGACAGCATCCAGGACGTGATCCCGAGGACGAGTACGCCGAGCAAGGCCTCGATGCCGACGGCTCTGCGCAGTCGCCCGGCGAGTGGTGCAGTCATCGATTCGGCGCGGCCCATCCGAGCGTGGACGAACTGTCGGGTCGCAGTGCCGATCACGACCATTGCGATCACCGGGAGCACCTTCAGCACCATCAGTCGGCCGTGGGTGGTGTCGGACAGGTGCCCGGAATCCATCCGATACAACTGGATCGCGCCGGTCACGACGGTTATCAGTATTGCCGGGGTCGCCAGGCGACTGAATCCTCTGACTGCGTGGACGAGATCGTCCTCCCCCGGCCCGGCCAGCACGACTCGACCGAGTAGAACCAAACCACCCAGCCAAACGGCCATCGCAAGAGCGTGACCGACTCCGGCTGCGTACCCCACAACGACGAGGTCGCCACCGGTGCGGCTGAACCCCATCGTCGCGACAGCCAACGCGGGAAGTGCGAGTGCCGGAAGCTGTGTCGAGGGATCGATGGCTCGTTCAGGTCGCAATGCCACCCATCCAATCGCAGCGACGAGGACGACTCGGGCGAGCGCGGCGATACCAGGAGTGGAATCCGTGATCTCGAACCATGTGGTCGGACTCAGCGACGCACCGAATCCCTTGCCGGTTGCCTCGGCCGTGAGGCACACCACCATCACTGCCGTGCTGACGAGCGCTGCGAGCCAGGTCATCCTGATGAATCGAATCGTGAGGATGTATTCCACACCTTCGGGCCAAGCAACGGTGATCAGGACCAGCGATCCGAACAGGATTGCCACGGTCAGCATCGAAACGAGTCGAGCAAGCCCGAGCGGGCCTCCGAGATCGGAGGATACTTCGGAACCAACTTCTGTGCCCGCAGCCGCGGCGGGGTCGGCGACAGCGCCAGGAGCGACCGTCGTTGCCCCAGCGCTACTCGCATCGACGACCGTCGCCGGCGCGGCGATGGTGTCCTGCTGGATCTCGAACGAGAACGAGTCGCTCTGGACCCCGGGCTCGGCGATTCCGGTCACCGCCCAACGAACGTTGCAGGTGCCCTTCGGTAACGGGATCGCGGACAGGTCGACCACAAGACTGAGCAGGTCGGAGGACACGCTCGGCGAAGTCTGCGGCGCCGGAGCGCCATTGCATGCAATGACGGCGGTCGCGGCGGAGCCGATCGGTTGATTGAAGGTGACCGTGATGCTCGGTGGTGAGGTGGCGAGAACCTCGCCGTCAGCAGGGCTGGTCGAGACTGCGTCGACGGTTTCGGCCTGCGCGCCAGGAGCGCCCGAGAGCACGCCGAGGATCACGCCAAAGATCACGCCGAAGATCACGCCGAAGACCACGCCGAAGATCACACGGAGAAGCTGCGTCGCCATGGCGAGCTGGATCTGGCCACTGCGCGGAGAACGGATGCGACGTTTCATGAAGTGTCTGTACCGTAGCCACCGTGAGCGGAAATCAGGGTCACCCGCGCTGGCGGGATGCTTCGCCGCCGGTTGGAATCCCGCGCAAGAGCGAGTCGGATCAGCCCGGCTGCGCAGCCACGAAGGCGTCGAGGATCGCAAGGCCATCGATGCCTGTGAACGTACAGATTGCGATACCGGTGCGTGCTGCGTAGTAGGCGAGGCAATCGGTTTCCTCGAACGCTGCCGTCTTTTGGCGAACCGGGATTCCGCCCGGGGTGACGACATCCGTCCCTTCGCTGACACCTTCCCAGAACAGGTACTGATCGATCGCGGGTTGGGTCCAGTCACTGTTCAAGGTGAGCACGAAGATGCTTGCGGTATGGCCGTCGGCCACGTTCTCGACCCGACCGGCGGAATACTCGGTGATCAACGGGCCGAGAACGGACTTGTCGAACAAGCCTGCTGCATCACTCTGAACGTAGTCGTCGACCCAGAAGTAGCCGTCAGGAGCGATTGCGGTCGCCTTGAGCTCCGTCGGGTA
>JANOEM010000797.1:0-3042 GCA_031413195.1 Actinomycetes bacterium | reverse complement strand
GGCAACGCGGCTGAACCGGCTCAGATCGAGGCGATGCGACAGGAGTTGGCGACTGCGATCCGGGCAGGAGCGATCGGGTTCTCGTTCACGAACAGTACGTCGCACAGCGATGGCGAAGGCGAGGCCGTTGCCAGTCGATGGGCAACGACCGACGAGTTGATTGCGCTGTGCGAGGAGACCGGTCTTCACGAAGGCACGACGCTCGAAGGAATCGTGCCCGGCTGCCTCGACCAGTTCAACGACGACGAGATCGAACTGCTCGCAATGATGAGCGCTGCGGCGAACCGACCGATGAACTGGAACGTCCTGACCGTCGATTCCCGCGTGCCCGAGCGGGTGCCTCGCCAGATCACGGCCAGCAACCGTGCGGCCGAACTCGGCGGGCGGGTTGTCGCGCTGACCATGCCGGTGCAGGTTCCGATGAACATGAGCTTCGCGACGTTCTGCGGTCTGTGGTTGATCCCCGGATGGCAACAGATCCTCGGGGTGTCCGTCGCGGAACGGGTGCAGCGGCTCAACGACCCCGACACCCGGGTCAAACTTCTCGAACTGTCGCAGTCACCAGCGGCCGGCGTGTTCCGGCGACTGGCCGATTGGGGCGAGTACGTCATCGGCGACACCTACTCGGCGGCCAATGACGGCCTGAAGGGTCGCACGGTCAAGGACGTAGCCGCCGAGAGGGGTCGGAGCAGCTTCGGGACACTGCTCGACATCGTCGTCAACGACGACTGTCGGACGATCTTGTGGCCGACACCGCAGGACGACGACCCGGAGTCATGGCGGATGCGCGCCGAACTGTGGCAGGACCCGCGGGCGATGATCGGTGGGAGCGACGCCGGAGCTCACCTCGATCGGATGTGCGGCGCGCCATACCCGACGAGGTTCCTCGCGGACTGCATCCGCGGCCGCCAATTGATCAGTGTCGAGCGGGCGATCCAGCTGATGACATCGGCGCCGGCGTCGTTGTTCGGGCTGCGTGATCGCGGCACTCTCGGCGTAGGAGCCATCGCCGACATCTTCGTCTTCGACCCCGCCACGGTCGACAGTGATCAGGCAGCCCTGGTGGCGGATCTCCCCGGGGAATCCAGCCGGTTGACGGCCGGTTCGCAGGGCGTGAAGCGGGTGTTCGTCAACGGAGTCACCATCATCGTCGACGGGCAACCGACTGGCGCCACACCGGGCACTGTGCTGCGCAGTGGGCGCGATACCGCAACTGTCACGGCCCGTTGACCAGCCGGAAGCGAATCGAAGGAGCCTCATCAACGTGGAAACCGAATCGACCCCTGCGAACCAGCCTGCCGACAACGATGATCTGCTCGTCGACATCGCCGATGGCATCGCCCGGATCACCCTCAACCGACCCGACGCCGCCAATGCTCTGACGCCTGATCAGCGCAATCGTTTGATCGATCTGTTCGAGTCGGCCAGCGCCGATCTCAACGTTCGTGCTGTCGTGTTGACCGCCAACGGCAAGCACTTCTGCACCGGTGCGGATCTGCGGGTGTCGAGGATCCCCGAGTCACCCAAACCCGATGGTGCTCCTGATCGGACGATGGGCGATGTCGGCCGCAACATCAAGCGCGGCGCCCAGCGATTGATCACGAGCATCCTCGATTGCGAGAAGCCGGTGATCGCCGCAGTGAACGGAACCGCGGCCGGCATCGGTGCGCACATCGCGTTGGCCTGCGACCTGATCATTGCCGCCGATTCGGCTCGATTCATCGAAGTGTTCGTGAGACGCGGCATCACCCCCGATGGTGGCGGTGCATATCTGTTGCCGCGGTTGATCGGGCTCGCCAAGGCAAAGGAGCTGATCTTTCTCGGTGACGACCTCGCCGCTGCCGACGCAGAGCGGATCGGATTGATCAACAAGGTCGTTTCCCGCGACGAACTCGAAGCGGCAGCGGACGATTGGGCGACCCGGCTGGCCAACGGGCCGACCAAGGCGTTGTCGCTGTCGAAGTGGCTCCTCAACCGATCCCTCGACAGCGATCGCAGGGCGGCGTTCGAGGACGAGGCATGGGCCCAGGAACTTGCGAGTCGGACCGACGATTTCCAAGAGGGCGTTCAGGCATTCATCGAGCGCCGAGAGGTCCGCTTCAAGGGTTGGTGATCACGCAGTGGGCAAACTCCCGCCGCTACCAGCCACCGAACATGCGCGTATGCCAGCGCCTTGCTCCGTTCGGACTTCGGTTCGAGCAGTTCGCAGAGGACGCTCAGGTCGTGTGTGATGATTCATTGCATGACGTCGTTGGCTGACATTCGTTTCGACCGTTTCCCCCGCTTTGATGAACTGACCGAGTGGTTGAGGGTCCTGGCCGACGAGAGCAACGGCCTGCTCGAACTGTCCACGATCGGGCGATCACACGAGGGCCGCGAGCTGTGGCTGGCGACGGTCACGAACCCCGAAACGGGGCCACACGACGAGAAACCGGCGCTATGGATCGACGGCAACATCCATGCATCCGAGCTCACCGCTGCCACCGCGTGCCTCCATCTCCTGCACGCGCTCGTCACCCGTTACGGCAACGACGAGAAGTTGACAAGGGCCGTCGACCGGCGCACCTTCTATGTCGTGCCGCGCGTGAACCCCGACGGTGCCGAACTCGCACTCGCCGAGCTCCCGAGGATCGTGCGCTCCACGGTTCGCCCGTGGCCGCGAGCGGAACAGCAGCCGGGTTTCGTGAGCGAGGACATCGACCACGATGGCCGCCTGCTGCAGATGCGGATCGAGGACCCGAACGGGACCTGGAAATCGCTCGCCGCGCACCCCCGCCTGCTGATCCCGCGTGAACCCGACGAGGAGGGGGGCGGTCCCTACTACCGGTTGCTTCGCGAGGGCATCGTCGAGGACTACGACGGTGTGCTCGTGCCGCCGGCGCCGCTGCTGGCGGGCATCGACTCGAACCGCAACTTCCCGGTCGATTGGCGGCGCCACCCGACGCAGCCGAGTCCGTTCGGGTCGGGTGATTTCCCGACGAGCGAGACGGAGGTGCGCGCCGTCGTCCAGGCTGTGGTCGACCGCCCCAACATCACCGGCTA
>JANOEM010000796.1:0-2633 GCA_031413195.1 Actinomycetes bacterium | reverse complement strand
CTGCCGATTGGATCGAATCCAATCGGCAGCAGGCACCGCGCGACTACGGCGCGATCTGCCCGCCGGACCTCGTCGAACAAGGCGTCGCCTGGCAGCGGCGTCTGTTCGCAGCGGGTTACGCCGGAATCCATTGGCCGACCGAGTTCGGCGGGCGCGGTCTCACGTCCAGTCACCATGCTGCCTGGATCGAGGAATGTGCACTCGCCGCAGTGCCAGCGTTACTGAACATGGTCGGACTCGTGCTCGCCGGACAGTCGATCATCAAGTTCGGCACCGAGGCCCAACAGCGACAACATCTGTTGCCGACCCTCGACGGCAACAGGGTGTGGTGCCAACTCTTCAGCGAGCCCGGCGCGGGGAGCGACCTCGGTGGCCTCTCGACTCGAGCCGAGCGCGACGGTGACCGATTCGTGGTCAACGGCCAGAAGGTGTGGTGCAGCGGCGGGCGGTGCAGCGACTGGGGAATCCTGATGGCACGCACCGATCCCGACGCGAAGAAGCACGAAGGCATCTCGTTCTTCCTCTTCCCGATGGACCTGCCCGGCGTGGAGATCCGCCCGCTCAAGCAGATGACCGGCGAAGCCGAGTTCGACGAGGTCTTCTTCACCGACGTCCAGTTGCCGGCCGAGCACCTCCTCGGGCCGCTGCACGGCGGTTGGGGTGTCGGAATGGCCGTGCTCACGAACGAGCGTGGCCACATCGGCGCCAGCGTGATCGGTCTCGAACGGCGACTTGAATCGATGTCCAGGCTCGGGCGAGGCCGGGCGCTCGACCCGATCCACCGCCAGCAGTTGGCAGGCCTCCTTGCGCGCGGCAACGCGTTCAAGGCGATGGGATCACGTCAGGGCCCCGTCGCATCGACTGCTGCCTCGTTGATGAAGCTCGGGATCACCGAGATGATGTTCGACGCGGCGATGTTGCGCGGCGATCTCGCCGGCGCACAGGCCATGCTCGACGGTGCCGACGCGGCCGGGATGCTGGCTTCGCCGGGCGGCAGGATCGCAGGCGGGACGAGCCAGGTCCAACGCAACATCATCGGCGAACGACTGCTCGGGTTGCCGCGCGAGCCGCGCGCCAGCGGGTCATGATTCACAGGTTGATCCCCAAGATTGGAGAGTCCCGATGAGCTTCGACGACATCGACGCAAGTACCAATGAGAAGCCGCCATCGAAGGCCTCGAGCGGATCAAGCGGCCCGAGCCCGGCGCTGATCGGGCTGGCCGTCGTGATCGGGCTGTGCATCGTTTTCTTCCTGCAGAATGGCGAGACAGTTCGGATCGACTTCTTGTTCTTCGAGCGCAAGACCACGATCCGGTTCTCGATCATCGTCGCTTTCGCGCTCGGCATCTTGGCCGACCGACTGTTCGCGATCTGGTGGAGGCGCCGCAAGCAATCGAAAAACGCCGGCACTGCCGAATGATGTCACCGGACTCCGAAGCTCCGCACGATCTGGCGACTCCTGATCTCGCCGTTCCTGATCTCGCGACTCACGACCTCGCCATTCACGATCTCGGCGGTGACGGACCAACCACCCTGTACGCCCACGCGACGGGCTTTCACGGTCGCTGCTGGTCCCCGGTCGCGACCCGGCTGCCTCATCTGCACAACGTTGCCTACGACGCACGTGGGCATGGTGACACGCCGGTCAGCGCTGATTGGGCCAACGGCGCACCGCTCGATTGGACAGTCCATGGCGCCGTCGCTGCGGCGATGGCTGCCTCTTTGCAGCAGGACGGGCCGCTGTTGGCAGTCGGGCACAGCATGGGCGGCGCCGCTCTGCTGATGGCCGCACTCGCCGCACCGGGATGCTTTCGCGGGTTGGTCGTCTACGAGCCGATCTTGATGCCCGCCGGCGCGGGTCCAAACGTCGGTCAGGGGAACTTTCTGGCAGCCGGGGCGCGGAAGCGGCGGGAATCGTTCTCGTCGTTCGACGAAGCGATCGCGAACTACAGCTCGAAGCCTCCGCTGAACGTGCTCGTGGCTGATGCAATGGAGGCGTACGTTCGCTCCGGGTTCTTCGTCGGCGACGATCACCGGGTACACCTGAAGTGCCGACCCGACGTGGAGGCGCGCACGTATGAGGCCGGCGGGAACCACGCGACCTGGGAACGGCTCGGCGAGATCGCCGTCCCGGTCTGGGTACTGTCCGGCGTCGCGCAGGAAGGGCAACCTTCGGCTCGGATGGAGGAACTGGCCAGCCGGATACCCGGCTCCCGGTACGTCGAACTGAACCACCTCGGCCACTTCGGCCCGATGCAGGCTCCGGCAGAGATCGCCCTGATCGTCGCTGAGGCATCGGTAACCTTCTGATTCTGCGGGGCCTGAGCTGGGATCGAACAACTCTGCGAGACCCCTTGTTTACGATGGTCGCATGTTCCCTGTCCCGACCAGCCTCTCGCCCAGCCGCGTCGAGTCGTTCCTCTCGTGTCCACTGGCGTTTCGGTTCGCCAGCATCGACAAACTGCCCGAACCGCCGAGCGTCCACATGACCCGTGGCTCCTTGGTCCACCGAGCACTGGAGTTGCTGTTCACCCGGCCTGCAGCACAGCGAACAACCGAAGCGGCAATCGAGTCGCTCGACGCAGCCATCGCCGAGTATCGATCGGACCCAGACTTCACCGACCTGCATCTGAC
>JANOEM010000795.1:0-11525 GCA_031413195.1 Actinomycetes bacterium | reverse complement strand
TGCACATCCACGCTGCTCAAGATCACGTTCGCGTTCAAGTCGTCCTGCATGCCGCTGATCGGGAAGTGGACGTCGAGGTTGGCGTTGGTGCCGCAACCATTATCCGGGATATTCTGAACACCGCCCAACAGGCAATCGCCGTTGTTAATGCAGTTGAGCGTACCGCTGAAGCTGCCCAGGTTCAGGCTGCAGAACAGGTCGCTGTTGTTCTCCACGTTCACCGAAACCGACGAACCGCTGGTGAAAGGACCGAGGTTGTATACACCGGTTGCATCCACTTCGTGAGGTCGACGGTGAGTTCGTGGATGTTGCCGCAACTCGGGCACCGCAACTTCTGCGACGCGATGTCGAACAACAACTCGGCACCACATGCATCGCAGGGATAGGTGCGCGTTGCCTCGGTGGAGTGCAAAGCAGCACGATCACGAGCGACCCCGGTCATCTCGCCGCTCGAGGACATCTCGCCCGAAACCGGTGCAGCGGGCGGGGCCATCGGTGGCGGGGCCATGGTCGGAGGTGAGATGTCCGGAGGTGACATGTCTGACGGTGACATGTCCGGCGGTGGGAGCGGAGGCGGAGCGCCCGAATCACTCATCTCAGCCGCCTGGCGCCGGTGGCGGCTGTTCGGTTGGCGGCAGCGGGGGAGGCGTCATCGCCGATGGCGGCAGCGGTGGCGGAGCGGCGAAGAACACCTGCAGCGCCGGCACGGTTTGGGCGTGCATCCATTCGCCCATGCCCTGTGTCCAGACCAGCGTGGTCCCGACGACTTGCCCGCCCGCAATGCCAGCCTGCATCTGGGCGAGGTTGAACGGTCCACCCGGCTGCCCGCCGGACTCGACGTGATACAGCACCTGGCCCGGCAGCGGCGGGGGCCCCCCGGCGGCCGGAGCAGCAGCAGGCGCAAAAGCAGCACCCATCGTGTTGGCCATCTGACCGCCCAACGCGACCCCCAGGCCGATCTGCATCGCGGAACCAGCAGCCCCGCCGCCGGGGTTGCCTGCCGCTGCGACCATCGCCTCGGCGGCCTTGGCTTGCTGGTACCGATCCATCGAGCCGATGTTGTCCAAGAACCCGCCTTCTTCGACACCGCGAGCGACACCGCGTGTCATCGCCTGGGTGATCTCGTCGGGGAGCGAGATGTTCATCGTGATCTCGGGGATCTCGAGGCCGTACTCGTCGTCGACTCGCTCTTGGACGAACTCGCGCAGCTTGGCGGACAATTCGACCTGGCGACCCTGAAGGTCGATCACGCCGAGGCCTGTTGCCAACACCATGTCGGAGAACGCCAACGAGATGACCCGCCGCAACAGCTCGGCGATCTCGTCCGCCTCGACAGCACTGTCGGTGCCGATCACCTCGCGCAGGAACACCGTGACATCGGCAATCCGAACGACACACAATCCGTTCGCACGAACCTGCACCATCTTGAAGTCGGGATCACGCACGGTCACCGGCGTGGGCGTACCCCATCGCAGGCTGGTGACGGGACGGGTGTTGATGAAGTAGACCTCGCTGCGGAACGGGCTGTCGAAGCCGTACTTCCAACCCTGCAGCGTGCTGAGGATCGGCAGGTTCTCACTCTTGAGCTCGTAATGACCCGGCTCGAACGTGTCGGCCAGTGCGCCGCGGTAGACGAACACCGCCTTCTGGCCCTCGCGAACGATCAGTTGAGCACCGTTCTTGATCTCGTTCTGGTACCGGGGAAACCGCCATGCCAATGTCGTGCGCGAATCGTCGATCCACTCGATGATGTCGACGATCTCGCCGCGAATCTTGTCCATCAAGCCCATGTGTCGAGTTCCTTCTGAGAGGTCGCCGTACCGGTCGATCAGTATCCCCACCCTAGCCTCGCGTCGGCCGCTCACCGCTCGGACAACGTTTGCGAAACTCGCCGTCTTCGCTCAAGGGACCAAGCAGGGTCGCCGATGAGATGGGGTGAGTTTTCCGGTTCATGGCGCGCCCGACCGCCCTTACCTGGCCGCTTGGGTGTGCTGCTGGACAGCAATGCTCGGGGTTCAACTCGGGGCCAGCGTCGCGTCTGCCGGCGGTCCGATCTGGGTGAGTCCCATCGCCTTGTTCGTGATCGTCGTCATCGCTGCGTCGCTCTGTGTCGTCGCGTCGATCGGTGTTCTGGTCGTCGCGCATCGTCAGGCCCTCGCCGAACTCGGACTCATCGGCGCATTCGCCTTTGCAGTCTCCGTCCTACCTCTGGTCCATGGCTTGACCACGCCCGGTGTGCTGTACGCCCCGAACCTGGCCTCGATGTCCTCGGCGTTCTGGGCGTTGCCATTGGCGTGCGTGAGCCTGCTCCCACTTGCACTGCCTCGAACCGAACTCGCACGGACCTGGACTCGGCATTGGCGGCCCTTCGCCTTCGTCAACGTCGCCGCGATCACAGCTCTGTCGATCGGGCTGCTGCTCTGGCCGTCGATGCTGCCGGTCCCCGCGATGAACAGTCGGTCCGCGACCATCGCAGTGGTGGCATCGTTGTCGATCTGTGCTGCGTTGTCGGCACATCACCTTCGGTTGTCCTGGATCAGTCGCACGGCCCAGCCGTTCTTCGTGTCGCTCGGCTTCGCAATGATCGGCACGTCGAGTTTGGTCTGGGTCGCTGGCGGTCCGTTTACTATCGGATTCTGGATGGCGCACGCCTTCGACATCGCCGGAGTGCTTGCGCTCACGATCGGCGCGGCGTTCGCTTACAACCAGGGTTCCAGCCTTCGCGAGATACTCGAGCCGTTGGTGGCGCACACGCCACTGCTCGCCTTCGAAGTCGGCCTCGACCCGTTGGTGCATCAGTTCGTCGGTTCGCTCGAATCGAAGGACCCAATCACCCGCGACCACGTGGTCCGCACCGCCGAACTCGCGCTCCGGGTGGGCACAGCGATGCGCCTCCCCGCGTCACAGGTCAGAACCCTCGGGCTCGGTGCCCTCCTGCACGACATCGGCAAGCTGTCGATCCCTGTCGAGATCATCGCCAAGCCGGGCAGGCTCGACGCAGAGGAGTTCGCAATCATGAAAGGGCACGCAGTCGCCGGAGAGCGGATGGTCATGGGCAGCGCCACTCTGGGCTCGATTGCACCGATCGTCAGGGGGCATCACGAGCGCATCGACGGAGCTGGATACCCTGACGGCCTAGCGGGTGAGGACCTACCGCTGCTGGCCCGGATCGTCAGCGTCTGCGACGCGTTCGACGCAATGTCGAACACGCGTCAGTACCGCGACGGCATGGGCGAGGACCGCGCCATTGCGATCCTTCGCGAACACTCCGGATCACAGTGGGACGGCAGGGTCGTCGAGGCTCTGGTCCGCACTGTTCGCTGCAAGCAACAACGGGTCCCGGCGTTGGAGAGAGTCGGGCGGGTTGTGGCTCTCGAAAGCGATATCGAGCGGCTCGACTGGTGCGGATGCGGCGACGCGGTGCCCGATGTACTGGTCGAATCGATCTCCGCCGGGCTGCCAGGGCATCTTCGCTGACTCCTGCGATCACGCTCTTACTGCATCGACTGCATCGACTGCAACGGACCGTCGAAGGGTGATCCGAGCATTCGGTGCAGGATTTCGAAGCACACCCGACGCGGATCGATTCCCTCGTCGCCCCAACCAATCAACGACGCGCGGCAGACGCCGAGCGCCGCGTTGGCGATGGCATGTGCTCGCACTCGAGCCTCGATCGAATCTCCCCAACTCTGAATCAAGTAGGCAGCGACGACCTCTTCATAGTCGCGATCGGTGCGCGAGTCCTCGTCGCGCAGCGCGGAAACCTGGGCAAGCAGGCGGTAGCGGGTTCGCCGCATCGGTGAATCGGTGTCGAGACCGCTGGACATCACCTCGCACAGGTGCAGCAAGGGATTCCCGACCGCTCGACCATCTCCGAGGTTGTTTCGGAAGTCCTGCACGCGTTCTTCATGATCCGGAAACGCGGCTGCGGCCTTGGTCGGAAAGTGCAAGAAGAAGGTCCGCTGGCTGACACCCGCCGCGCTGGCGATCTCCTCGACCGTGGTCTCGTCGAACCCATTGGCGCTGAACAGGCGGAGCGCGTGTTCGGCAAGCGTTCGACGGGTCTCCAGACGCTGCAACTCGCGTTGATTCACTACTTGGCTTGCCATCGCAGTCAGTCTACGAATGATGTCAACCTGGCCCTTGACGCGTAGCGATCGACGGTATTAACTGCAGTGAGTGCACCGAGTCCGCTTCGGTGTCAGATCTGGGGAGGTCTCGTGATGGTCCGCATCCCGACATCAGTACGCCGATTCACATTCCTTCGTCGGGCCGCTGCGTTCGCCGTAGCGAGCACGCTCGTGGTCGCCGCGTGCGGCAGCGACGAGAAATCGTCGTCCTCGAGCACCAGCGGTGGCGGGAGTTCCGATGCGCTCGTGATCGCTCGCGGGATGGACGTCAACTCGCTCGATCCGTCGCTCGCCTATTGCGACACCTGCCAGATCTACATGACCGCTGTCTACGAGACGTTGATCGGCTTGGATCTCGCCGACAACCAGACCCTGATCCCTCGCCTCGCCACGAAGTGGGAGAGCAACCCCGAGCAAACCGAGTTCACGTTCACCCTGGATCCGAAGGCCACGTTTGCCGACGGCAGCAAGGTCACCAGCGCCGATGTCAAGTTCTCGTGGGAGCGATTGGCCGGCCTGCAGGGCTCCGCCTCGTATCTCGTCGGCAGCATCGAGACCATCGAGACGCCCGACGACGGAACAGTCAAGGTCACTCTCAACGCACCCAACTCCGCATTCCTCCCCCAGGTCAATGCGTCGTACCTCGGAATCATCAACTCCAAGCTCGCCCAGGCAAACGGCGCCACCACCGATCCAGCAACGGACAAGGCCGAGACCTGGTTCCTTGCCAACTCGGCCGGCAGCGGGCCGTTCACGCTCAAGGCATACACCCAAGGCAGTGAGCTGCGGCTGAGCCGCAACGACTCGTACTACGGCGCCAAGGCCAACTTCCCCGAGGTGATCATCAAGGAGACACCGAGCGCCGTCACCCAGCGTCAACAACTCGAGCAGGGCGCCGTCGACATCGCGATGCAGTTGTCGGCCGATGTCGCGGCCGGCATGAGCGGGCCCGATGTCACGGTCGAGCAAGTGCCGAGCTTCAACTTCGTATACCTCGCGCTCAGCGAGAAAGCAGTCGGTGGCGAGGCCCTCACACCCGCCGTTCGTGAAGCTATTCGACTCGCACTGGACTACTCCAAACTGGTCGATGTCACCGCCGGTGGAGCCGGCCAACCGCAACCGTCACCGATTCCGAACGGTTTTGCCGGCACCAAGGGCCTCGCAGCCCCCGCCCAAGATCTCGCCAAAGCCAAGCAACTGCTGGCCGATGCGGGCGTCACCGACATCACCCTCGATGCAACGTTCCCATCCCTCAACGTCTACGGGGTCGATTTCAGCACGGCGATGCAGCAGGTCCAGACAGACCTCAAAGCCGTCGGTATCAACCTCACCCTCAACCCGGTTGAGATCGCTGTGTGGGCCGACAAGATCGGCAGCGACGGGATTCCGGTGACCATGCTCTACTTCGCCCCCGACCACACCGACTCCAGCCAGTACGTGCAGTACTTCAGCATGGCAGAGGGCACCCAGTGGCAGGGTTGGACCAAGACCGACCCCAACACCGAGCAAGCCGATCTCCTCGGCGTTGCACTCGCAACCCAGGACGCAACCGAGCGAGACGCGTTGTACAAGCAGTTGGGAGAGTCGATGATCGCCGATCAGGTGATCATCCCCGTCGTCAACCCCGACCTGTTCCTGGCCAGCCGCTCCAACATCACCGGCATGCACTACAGCGCCTGCTGCAACCTCGAGTTGAGCAAGCTCGCCAGGTCCTGACGCCGGCACCCAAACCTTGACACTCCCACCGGTCCCGTGAAGAGGTACCTCACGCGCCGGGTCGCCGTGATGCCATTGCTGCTGCTCGGGATCGCATCACTGGTGTTCGTGGTCTCCCGACTCACGCCGGCCGATCCGCTGGTGTCGATCATTGGCGAACGGAATCTCAACAACCCCGAAGTCGTCGCCGCCGCCGAGGCCCGCTGGGGCCTCGATCAGCCACTGCCCGTGCAGTACGTGACGTACATGAAGAACCTGATCCAGGGCGACCTCGGCACGAGTTTCACCACTCGCCGGCCGGTGCTCGACGATCTCGTCGACCGGTTGCCGGCCACGCTCGAGTTGACGTTCGCCGCGCTCGTGATCGGTGTCGGCTTCGGTATCAGCCTCGGGGTGCTCGCAGCGCGGAACCGAAATGGGATCATCGACCACGTCGCTCGATTCTTTGCCCTGATCGGTTCCTCGTTGCCGGCGTTCTGGTCGGGATTGGTGTTGCTGTACGTGTTCTATGCACGGCTCGAGTGGCTGCCCGGACCGGGCCGGCTGGAACCTCGGTCGACGCCGCCGGGCAAGATCACCGGCTTCTACACCGTCGACTCGTTGCTCCACGGGGATCTGAGCTTGTTCTGGGAGGCATCGACTCACCTGCTTCTGCCCGCAATCGTGCTCGGCTGGGGCGTCATCGGGATCGTCACCCGTTTGGTCAGGGCGAGCCTGCTCGACGAGTTCTCGATGGAGTACGTGCGCGTCGGACGCGCGATGGGTCTGCGCGAGCGCACCGTGGTGAACACCCACGCGATGCGCAACGCCCTTCTGCCGACCATCACGATCGTCGCGTTCACGTTTGCGTTCTTGTTGACGGGCGCCGTACTGACCGAGACGGTGTTCTCGTGGCCGGGCGTCGGAAGCTATGCAGTCGAGGCCTCGCGCAACCTCGACTTTCCCGCGATCATCGGCGTCACCATCCTCGGCGGCGTGGCGTTCTTGGTCACGAACCTGTTCACCGACGTTGCCTACGCCTTCGCCGACCCGCGGATCCGGCTGTCGTGAGCGCCGTCTCGATCCCTCGGACGAACCGCATCAGGCGGAACCGGCCGGCGTGGCTGCGCGGGCCGGCGCTGATCGGGGTGTCAGTCCTCGGGTTGTGGATCCTGGTCGCGATCACGATTCCGCTGTGGACCCCGTTCGACCCGCTCGAGCCTGTCGCGGATCGGCTGCAGGGACCGAGCCTGTCCCATCTGATGGGTACCGACGCACTCGGCCGCGACGTGTTCACGAGAGCCCTCTGGGGTGCCCGGATCTCGCTGCCGGTCGCGGGAGTCGTCATCCTCGCGTCCGTGCTCGTCGGCACGATCGTCGGTGCGATCTCGGGTTTCTTCGGCGGATGGCTCGACGCGGTCCTGATGCGAATGGTCGACATCACGATGGCGTTCCCGCCGATTCTGCTCGCGATGGCCATCACCGCATCGCTCGGGCCAGGGATCCGCAACGCGCTGATCGCGATGGTCCTGGTCTGGTGGCCGGTTTATGCCCGCTTGCTGAGGGCCCAGGTGATCGCCGTCCGCCAACGAGACTTCGTCGAATCGGCGCAAGCAATCGGCCTGTCCAGGTGGTTGATCCTTCGCCGCTACATCCTGCCGATGTCGTACACGCCGGTGTTGGTCAACGCGACGATGGACTTCGGGCAGGTCGTGCTCCTGACAGCATCGCTCAGCTTCATCGGCCTCGGCGCGC
Organism: Actinomycetes bacterium; assembly: GCA_031413195.1. Lineage (GTDB taxonomy): Bacteria > Actinomycetota > Acidimicrobiia > Acidimicrobiales > Ilumatobacteraceae > WLMZ01. Next base: position 3,945 of record JANOEM010000795.1, on the reverse strand, counting down.
GACCGCCATCACCGGAATGGGGCGCGATGATCACCGAGGGCGCGACCAACTTCTATCAATGGTGGATCGCAGCGGCGGCTGGGTTGGCGATCCTGATGGTGGTCATGGCGTTCAACTTCGTCGGCGACGCCCTGCGCGACACGTTCGACGTTCGCGAGAACGGACGCTGACCCGATGACTGAAACGACGGGCTCGGCCCCCACCATCGACATCTCGCCTGCGCCGATCCTGCAGGTCCGCGATCTGCACGTCACCTTCGACACCCCGACAGGAGAAGTGCCCGCGGTTCGCGGAATCGACCTCGACATCTTTCCTGGCGAGGCACTCGCGATCGTCGGTGAATCCGGTTCCGGCAAGAGCGTGACGATGATGGCGATACTGGGTCTCCTCCAGGGAGCAACCGTCACCGGCTCGGCTCGATTTCGTGACACCGAACTGATCGGGCTCGATACCTCGGCGCTCCGCCAGATCCGCGGTCGGCGGGTGTCGATGATCTTCCAGGACCCGATGACCTCGCTGAACCCGGTTCTCACGATCGGGCGTCAGCTCTCGCTCGTGATGCGCGCTCACCAGCCGGAATTGTCGAAGAAGGCGGCGTTGGCTCGTGCTGCAGACCTCTTGGATCAGGTTGCGATCTCCCAAGCCACGCGGCGCTGCCGCTCGTACCCGCACGAACTGTCGGGCGGGATGCGCCAACGGGTGATGATCGCGATGGCGATCGCGAACGAACCCGAGGTGTTGATCGCCGACGAGCCGACAACAGCGCTCGACGTCACGGTGCAGGCCCAGATCATGGATCTGCTCGGTGACTTACGCCGTGAACGTCATCTCGCGCTGGTGTTGATCACGCACGATCTCGGGGTCGTTGCCGGCGACACGGATCGGGTCGCGGTGATGTACGCAGGCCGCATCGTCGAGAGCGGACCTGTCGGCGCGCTCTTCGCCGAGCCCGGTCATCCCTACACCCGCGGCTTACTCGAATGCCTACCCAGACTCGACGCCCGCCACGAGGTCCAGGCATCGATCCCGGGTATCCCGGCGAGTCCGCAGTCCCTTCCCCCAGGCTGTCCGTTCTCGCCCCGTTGTCGCTACGCGGTCGAGCAGTGCTCCGCCGACGAGCCTGTGCTGCAGCCACTCGGCAAGACACTGGTGGCATGTTCGGTGTTCGCAATGGGAGAACCATGAACGCCATGTCGCCCGATTCCGGCGAGCCGCAGCCCGGCGTTCCCATCTTGGCCGTTCGCGACCTCGTCAAGGAGTTCAAGGTCCACGATCGCGGCCGGTCGACGGTCGTTCATGCCGTCTCCGGAGTGAGCTTCGATGTGCAACCTGGCGAGACTCTGGCCCTCGTCGGCGAATCGGGCTGCGGCAAGTCGACAACCGGTCGCTGCATTCTCCGCCTCATCGAGCCCACGAGTGGCGAGGTGCAGTTCCGCGGTCAAGATCTGCTCGGTCTCGGACGGAGCGAACTGCGGACCATGCGTCGCCACCTGCAGATCGTGTTCCAGGATCCTCAGGCATCGCTGCACCCTCGGCTCACTGTCCGCAAACTGTTGGCCGAGCCGCTCGAGGTGCACGGCGAGCCGGCAGACGTCGTTCGCGCCCGGGTCGACGAACTCCTCACCCTCGTGCAGTTGCGCCCCGAGCACCTCGACCGCTTCCCCCATCAGTTCTCCGGTGGACAGCGGCAACGCGTCGGCATCGCCCGGGCCCTCGCGATCTCGCCGGCGCTGCTGGTCCTGGACGAGCCCGTGTCGGCCCTCGACGTCAGCATCCAGGCAGAGATCATCAAGCTGCTGGTCGATCTCCGCGAGCGGCTCGGCCTGTCGTATGTGTTCATCGCCCACGATCTCGCCGTGGTGAGGCAGTTGGCCGATCGCGTCGCGGTGATGTATCTGGGCAAGATCGTCGAGACAGGCCCTGCTGATCTCGTCTACGACTCGCCCCAGCATCCCTACACCCAGGCGCTGCTGTCGGCTGTTCCGATCCCGGACCCGGCGATACAGCAACGACGAACCCGGATCGTGTTGCAAGGCGAACTCCCGAGCGCCATCGATCCCCCATCGGGTTGCCGTTTCCGCACCCGCTGCTGGCGGGCCGAGCAACGCTGCAGCGACGAGGAGCCGTTGCTGATCAACCGCGGCGGCCAGGCCGAACAACAGGTGGCGTGCCACTTCCCAGGCGACCCGGGGGAGGGCCGATGAGCAACACCGTGTTGTCGATCGACCTCGGCACGACCGGAGTCAAGGTTGCCATCGTCGATGAGTCGGGTCTGGTGCTTGCGAGCGCCGGCGAAGTCCTCCCGTTGATCTTCACCGACGACGGTGGAGTCGAACAAGATGCGAACGGGTGGTGGGAAGCGATCGGGCGCTGTGCTCGACGAGCGACGCTGCAGTGTGGCCTGCAAGCTGCGGACATCGAACTGGTCGCGGTCACGAGCCAGTACACCTCGACGGTCGCTGTCGACTCCGCCGGACGCCCGTTGGCGCATGCAGTCATGTGGATGGATCAACGCGGGCGGCGGCACAACCCGGCCATCGCCCGCGCCGGCACGAGGCAGCGATGGATCACCCTGCACGGAATGGCCCCATCAGGCAACGACGACGTCGGCCACATCGCGTTCATCCGTGCCGAGTGGCCTGAGGTGTACGCCGCCGCAGCAGCGTTCGTCGAACCGATGGACTGCATTGCAGCCCGGTTGACGGGTGCTGTCACTGCGACGCAGAACACGATGTTCCCGATGCTGTCGGTGGACAACCGAACCTGGGGCGGCACGGCATACAGCGACGAACTGCTCTCGATGTCCACCATCGATCCGGCCAAGCTGGCGCCGCTCGTCCCGATGGGTGCTCCTCGCGGCCGGATCACTGCCGAGGCGGCACAGCATCTCGGTGTCTCTGCGAAGGCAATCGTTGCAGATGCAACGATTGATTCCGTCACGTCGGCCGTTGGCACCGGGGCGATCGACGCCACCGGATGCGGGCTGATCATCGGCACGACCACCGTGATGGCTACTCATGTTGCGTCCAAACGTGAGGACGAAGCGCACGGGTTGTCATCGGCGCCGAGCCCGATCCCGGGGTCGTACTTCCTGGTTGCCGAGAACGGCGTCGGCGGGAAGGCCCTGGACATGTTCGTCAACAACATCGTGTTCCCCGACGACGGCCTCGGCACGTCGGCCCCTGACGACGCGTTCGAGCAGGTCCTCACCGCTGCTGCGGCTGCGACGTGTGGATCGAACGGGGTGATGTTCCTGCCGTGGTTGATCGGCTCGATGGCGCCGCGCTACCACGGTCGCACCCGCGGCGGTTTCGTCAACCTCGGTCTCGGCAGTCGCCGGCGTGACATGGCCAGGGCGGTACTCGAAGGCGTTGCGATGAACGCAGCCTGGTTGTTGCCACACTTCTCGACACTCGCCGGAGAACGCTACGACGAGGTCGGCTTTGGCGGCGGTGGGGCCGCTTCGCCGTTGTGGGGCCAGATCCTGGCCGACTGCTTCGGCGTCCCGGTACGCCGGATGGCCAACTCGGCAAGCACAAACGCCCACGGCGCTGCCTTGCTCGCACTGGTCGGTGCCGGCCACATCGGCCTCGACGACGTAACTTCGATGCTCTCGACCGCCCAGGTCCACGAACCCGATCCAGCGGCCAATGCCATCTACCTGCGAAACCTTGCCCGCTTCGTCGACTTCCACGATCGAACCATCCCTTTCTACGACTCACTCAACGCTCCGGAGGATTCACCATGAGCACCGATACACCGTCCAGCCCGACAACCCGCCCCGTTTCGCCGATGCATCCCTACGCGGGTCGTTACGACGTGCATGCCGCTATGCCCGAGCGCGGGGTGAGCCGTGACGAGATCCTGCGCGAACTGCGCGAGATGTCAACAGAGGAAGACGCGAAGGGAGACAGCGGGCGGGTCAGCGGCAGCATCTACTCCGGC
>JANOEM010000794.1:0-3949 GCA_031413195.1 Actinomycetes bacterium | reverse complement strand
TCTGCCCGTCCGGCGCCGGTGATGTCGGCTTCTTGCGTGCGGGAGCCTTCCTGGCGGCGGGCTTCTTGGGTGCGGGCTTCTTGGTGGGAGCCATTGACGTCTCCTCCTTGTTCTTGCGGATCGGATGGTTCGCAGAGCCCGCTCGGTGTCCCCCTGTGCGTAACCATACGCCCGCGTTGCGTGGTTGTCTAGGAAGAACGCGATCCGCTGCTGGTCCGTCGGTCAGGCCGGTTCGGTGGCGGCCCAACCGAGTGCCTCTGCTGCGGAGAGCACCGCACGGAGCGGCCAGCCGAGGGCAACCGCTGCCGCTGCGGCGTCGTCGTGTTCGACCTTGACCCTGCCGGAGGCGACCTTGATCCGGATCGGGTGGCCCTCGATTTCGACGACGATCTCGTGGCGTTGCTGGGGCCAACGTTCGATCACGGAACCTCGTACTCCGAGCGAGCCGGATTCGCTGACCAGCAACGCGGCGATTGTCGCCGTTGTCGCTGGATCGCACAGCGCGTGGATCGTGTGACCGGGGCGGCCCTTCTTCATCACGATCGGTGTCGCCCACACGTCGTGGGCGCCGGCCGCGAGGACTGCTGCGATGGTGTGCGCGATCACTTCGCCGGTCACGTCGTCGAGATTGACTTCGAGCAGCCGAACGGGTTGACCGTTGTTCGCCATTGCCGCCGTCGCGTTCGCCGGCGTACTGAGACCGACCACGACCTGGACCACGTTCGGCCGCCCAGCGGTGTCGGAGGTGCCCGCGCCGTAGCCGACGGACTGAACGACCATCGGCGGGAGGGCACCGAAGTCGTCGGCCAACGCGGTCATCAGGGCAACGCCCGTCGGTGTCGCGATCTCCATCCGGGTGTCGATCCCAAACGCAGGTGCGCTCCGGCGAGCCAGAAGACCGGTCACGGCGGGGGCAGGGGTGGGGAGTTGACCGTGCGCCGCCTGCACGGTGCCCCGGCTCACAGCGATCGGGCTGCAGACGATGCGGTCGATTCCGAGCACCTCGAGCGCGGCACAGGTGCCCACGATGTCGACGATCGCGTCGACCGACCCGACTTCGTGGAATCCGACGTCGAGTGGCGCCATGCGGTGCATCGCCCCCTCGACTTCTGCCAATGCGTCAAAGGTGGCCAAGGCGCGCTCGCGAACACGGGCAGGAAGATCGGCCGTCGTGAGCAGATCGCGGATCACCCGATACGGCCGGTGCTCGTGCTCGTGCTCGTGCTCGTGGGAATGGTCGTGGGAATGGTCGTCGATCACCACGACCGCGTGGGTCGATGCGATTCCGCACCGCAGCACCGGCTCGAACGTGAGCGCATAGTCGGTCAAGTCAAGCCGGGCCACGATCTCTGCGATCGCGACCGGGTCGGCACCGGCATCGACCAGGGCGCCCATGGTCATGTCGCCCGCCGTACCGGCGAAGCAGTGGAACCAGGCAGTTCTGATCGGGGCAGCTGTCATCGCTGCATCATTCTGGCAATGACGCACGCTGCGCCGAAACCGTTGTCGATACCGACGACTGCGACACCGCTTGCGCACGACGCGTGCATGGCAAGCAGGGCGGTGACGCCGTCGAGGCCCGATCCGTAGCCGACACTCGTCGGCACGGCCACGATCGGCGCGCCCGTCAGTCCGCCGACGACGCTCGCGAGAGCGCCCTCCATCCCGGCGACCACGACGACGGCATCGGCCGAGGTGATCTCGTCCAGGCGGGCCAGCAATCGATGCAGCCCAGCCACGCCGACATCTCGGATCTGGTGCGTCGAGAATCCGTGGGCCTGCAGCGTGATGAGGCATTCGTCCACCACCGGTTGGTCAGCGGTGCCGGCCGATACGACAACGATCCGTGCGGTACGGAACGGGCTCGGAGAACGCCAGAGTGCGCAGCCGCCGGCGAGCTCGGCCGGACCGTGGTCATCGGTCGTGCGTTCGACCTGGGCCGCCGAGGCACGGGTCAACAGCACCGGATCGGTTCCGTTGGCGAGCAGTTCGCCGACGATCATCGTGACCTGTTCGGGCGTCTTGCCTGGCCCGTACACAGCTTCCGGCAGACCCTGGCGTAACGACCGGTGGTGGTCCACCATCGCATCGCCGACCTCGGCGAACGGCAGCCGGCGAAGGGTCGCGACCGCGTCGTCTGCCGACAGGGTGCCCCCGGTGACCCCGTCGAGCAACTGACGGATGTCGGCTTCGTTCACGGCACGCATGCTACGGCCCTACCCGCCGACGTGACCAGGCAAGGAGACCGGATCAGTCCGACGTCGAGGTGACCTCGGAGATCTTCGATCCCGGCGGTATTGCGTCGAGCACCAGTCCTCGCACGAACGCGACGGCGTCTGCCTCATCCGCCACCGACACGTGCTCTGTCAACGTCACGACCTTGGTCCCCGCAACGTGGGCGGCCGCTTCGAACTGATGGTCGAGCGCCGTCATCAACGCCTGACCGGGCGGCTTCAGCAGTGTGACGACAACGCGTACATCGAACCCCATGCTTGACAGTCTGCACCAATCGCGAGGCATCAATGGTCACGAGGCAACCGGGCAGCACACAACTCTCCGGCGTGCGCGGCCTCGGTGCCGTAGCCTGTCGGGATGCCATCGACCCCGGGTCACCAAGCGCTGCGAGTGGGCTTCTTCGGTCCGTTCGGAACGTTCACCGAGCAGGCTCTGTTGACCCAACACGACCTCGCAGCCGGTGAGTTGATCCCGTACCGCACGGTGCCCGATGTCCTCGACGCCGTTGATTCCGGTGCGGTGGACCTGGGTTTCGTGCCGATCGAGAACAGCATCGAGGGCACGGTCAACTTCACCCAGGATGCGCTCGCCTTCGACCACGACCTGCTGATCCAGCGTGAGGTTGTTCTCGACATCGAGCACTGCCTGCTCGCCCCAGCTGGCACGAAGATGGCAGATATCAAGGTCGTGATGTCCATCCCGGTCGCGACCGCTCAGTGCCATCGCTTCCTCCGTGCCCAGTTGCCGGACGCAGAACTGCATGCCGCGACCAGTACGGCCGAAGCGGCGCGGACCCTTGGCGAGACCAGTACCTCGGGGACGGCTGCGATCGCGCCGCGGGTGGCGGCGGCTCTGTACGGGTTGGAGATACTCGCCGCCGGGATCGCCGACAACGACTCGAATCAGACCCGATTCGTGGTCGTCGGCAAGCAGTACATCCCGCAACCGAGCGGTCACGACCGAACCGCTTTGGTGGTCTATCAGCGCGCCGACGAACCCGGCAGCCTGATCAGCATCTTGCAGGAGTTCGCGGCGCGCCGGATCAACCTCAGCAATCTGATCAGTCGGCCGACCAAACGTGGTGGGCTCGGTGACTACTGTTTCATCCTCTACGCCGACGGCCACGTCGCCGACGAGCTCCTGGCCGACGTGATGCGATCGCTGCATGCCAAGCAGGGTGGCGTGAAGTTCCTCGGGTCCTATCCGGTCGCCGGCGAGCACGCCCATACCGCCCGCGAACACGCCGACAGCCGTTGGCGAGAAGCTGACGATTGGGTCGACGAACTTCGGACCCGGATCAGGCCCGCCTGATCGAATGTTCTCACCCGGTTCTTACGGGCGTCGGCTAGACCTGCTCCCACAACGGAGCACTCGATGGATTGGGCGGAGGTGAGATGACGGCGCAGCAAGCGAACGGCCGGAGGGTCCTGATCGCTGACGACGAACGCGCTGTGCGCGAGTCATTGGCCAGAGCGCTCGTGCTCGAGGGATATCAGGTCACCGCTGTGGCCGACGGTGCGCAAGCGCTGGAGGCGTTGCGCGCCGAACCGGCAGACGTGGTCGTGCTCGATCTGATGATGCCCGTGGTCGACGGCCTGACGGCCTGTCGGGTGCTGCGGAGCGAGAAGAACCGGGTACCGATCCTGATGGTCACGGCCCGGACCGAGACGACCGATCGTGTCGCAGGTTTGGACGCCGGGGCCGACGACTACCT
>JANOEM010000793.1:0-5040 GCA_031413195.1 Actinomycetes bacterium | reverse complement strand
AGCGGGTGCTGGTGCTGGGGTGTGGTTCGGTATCGCAATGCGTGGTACCGCTACTGGTTCGTGATATCGGGACCGAACCGAGCCGGATCAACGTCGTCGACATGGTCGACAATCGTCATCGGATCGCGGAGTCGCTGGCGCGAGGCGTGACGTATGAGCTGGCTCAGGTGACACCGGACAACATCGACACGTTCCTGTCGGCACGAGTCGGCAATGGTGATCTGTTGCTGGATCTCGCCTGGAACATCGACAATCCAACGATCCTGCAATGGTGCCGCGATCACAACGTGCGCTACCTGAACACGTCGGTCGAGGTCTGGGATCCTTACCTCGACCTGCAGACGACGCATCCCGTCGATCGCACGCTCTACGCGCGCCACATGCAACTTCGGCGGATGATGAACAAGTGGGATCGCAACGACGGCGCAACCGCAGTCGTCGAGCACGGTGCGAACCCCGGTCTCGTCAGTCATTTCGTCAAACAAGCCCTGGGCGAGATCGCGAACGCGATCCTGTCCGACGGCATCGCTGGCGAGCGCATTGGCGCACTCGAAGCGGCACTGGCCTCCGGTTCGTACAACGAGCTCGCTCGCCTGACCGGCACCAAGGTGGTGCACATCAGCGAACGCGACACCCAGATCACCGACAAACCGAAGGAGTTCGACGAGTTCGTCAACACCTGGTCGGTCGACGGCTTCTACGAAGAGGGCGTCGCCCCGGCCGAAATGGGTTGGGGCACTCACGAGCTCAGGCTGCCACCGAACGCATACACCCACATCGGCGAAGGTCCACGCAACCAGATCTGCATGGCGCAGCCGGGCATGAACACGTGGGTTCGTTCGTGGGTGCCGTGCGGGCCGATCCACGGGATGGTGATCCGCCACGGCGAGGCGCTGACCATGAGCGATCACCTCACCGTCTGGGACGAGTTCGGCAACCCGATCTACCGACCAACCGTGCATTACGCCTACTGCCCGTCCGAATCCGCGATCGCCAGCGTGCACGAACTGCGTCAGGCCGATTGGAAGATGCAAAGCCGCCAACGGATCCTCAACGACGAGATCACCAGCGGTCGCGACGAACTGGGCGTGTTGTTGATGGGTCACGACTACACCAGTTGGTGGACCGGATCCCTGCTGTCCATCGACGAGGCACGGGCGATCCTGCCCGGCCAAAGCGCTACCACACTGCAGGTCGCGGGCAGCATCATTGGCTGCGTCAGCTGGATGATCGAGAACCCCAGAGCGGGCGTCCGGGTGCCGGACGAATTGCCCTGGGAGGCTGTTCTGGGTGTGGCGCGCCGCTACCTGGGGACCTTGTACAGCGGCCCGACGGATTGGAGCCCGCTGCGCGATCGCAACGATCTGTTCCCTCGCTTCGGCCATGAGAGTAACGGGCTCGATCTCAACGATCCGTGGCAGTTCACCAACTTCCTCGTCCGCTGACAAGCCCGGTCGGCAGCTACGATCTGGCTCCAGCCCACGAGAACAGGACTGGAAGTCGATGGATCGTCGAGAGGCGCTGAAGAAGTTGGCGGTCGGGGGAACCGGCGTCGTCGGCGCGGCGATTGTGACATCTTCGCGTGCGTTCGCTTACGGCCAGCCGACGCCGCCGGCCAACCCGAGCCCGTTCACCGTGGTGAACTCGAATCCGACCTTTTTCGGAAGCTTCCTCAACGCAACCATCACGTTCGGCCCTGGCGTCGCTACGTGCCCGTCGAGTGTTCCCGCCGCCAACTCGACCATCCTCAATTGGGACTACCTCATCTCCAATGTCAGCGCAACCGGCGTGACCTTCGTTCCGGCAACGCTCAACCTGCCCCTCGTGACTGCCGGCAACGTCAGCTTCACCGCCGTCGGGGTGATCTTCGTCAGTGGCAGTTTCACCGTTGCGTTCCGCGCTCGGTACCGATGCACCCGCGGTGCAGTGGTCAAGACCGTCTGTCGGTCGTGGATGTACAACTTCACGCGCGCCGCGGGCGGCAACTGGGCCTTCGGCGTTGCGACAGTCGGAACCACCTGCCCCGACTAGGCATCCGGATAGATTGCTGCTGTGCTCGCACTCGTCACCGGTGCCGCCGGCTTCATCGGAAGCACGCTGGTCGATCAACTCCTGTCAGATGGCTGGGACGTTCGTGGGGTCGACCGCTTCACGGCGTACTACGAAGAGGAAGCGAAGCGATCGAACGTGGCCGAGTCGGTCGCCTCGTCACGATTCCACCTGATCGAGGCCGATCTCCTCCACGCCGAGCTCACCAACCTGCTCCATGGGGTCGATGTGGTGTTCCACCTTGCCGCTCAACCCGGTGTACGACTGTCATGGTCAGACGGTTTCGCGTTGTACAACGAGCTGAACGTCAACGTTACCCAGCGCCTGCTTGAGGGTTGCCGCGACCATCCGACGATCCGCCGCGTCATATACGCATCCAGCTCGTCGATCTACGGCAACTCGTCGTCGTTTCCGACAAGAGAGGATTCGCCGACCCGCCCGCACAGTCCGTACGGGGTGACCAAGTACGCCGGTGAGTTGTTGTGCCGGGCATACCACGACAACTTCGCGGTGCCGACGATCTCGCTGCGGTACTTCACGGTGTACGGGCCACGCCAGCGACCTGACATGGCCATCCATCGGATGATCGAAAGTGCTCGTACCGGCCGTGAGTTCCCGCTGTTCGGCGATGGCTCGAACGTTCGCGATTTCACATACGTCGGTGATGTCGCGAGGGCAAACATCGCCGCGGCATCGGCTGACGTCAGCGCAGGCGCAGTGATCAACATCGCGGGAGGGTCCTCCACGACGGTGTCCGATCTGATCTCTCTCGTCGGTGAAACGGTCGGCTCACCGGTCAACGTCAGTCGACGTCTGGCTCAGGCAGGCGACGTCCAACGAACCGGAGGCGACATCAGCGCCGCACGCGATCTGCTCGGATGGCAACCAATCGTCACGTTGGCGCAGGGTGTCAGCGCTCAGGTGGCGTGGCACGCCACACGCGACGCATGACAGCAGCGGTACTCATCGTCATCAGCAGCACCGATCGCCGCGGCGCTGAGATCGAAGGAATGACGCTGGCACATCAACTCACCGAGCGGGGAACACCGGCACAGGTCGTTGCGCTTTGCCAAGGGCTCTCTCCGCGCGGCCTCCCGATCGAGGCGTTGGGTTCGCGGGCGCTCTCTGCGCAGACGTTGAAGCACCTCAGGAAGAAGGCCCTCGAGAGTTTGGTCGTGATCGCCTATGGGTCGACGACGTTGCCCGCGTGTGCATTCGCGCTGCTCGGCACTCGCAGGCGATTTGTCTACCGCAGCATCGGCGATCCGGGCGAGTGGTCGCGCGGTCGGGTCCATCGGTTGCGGACATCGGTGCTGTTCCATCGAGCATGCCACGTCGTCGCCCTCTGGCCGGGAGCCGCACGGTCGATCGAGTCGCTGTATCGACTCGACGAGTCCGGAGTAGCCGTGATCCCGAACGCTCGCGACCCTGAGTTCTTCCGTCCGCCAAGCGACCAGGAGCGAGCCCAAGCTCGACGCGACCTCGGGATCGGCGAACGCCCGACGATCGCAATCATCGGATCCCTGTCGGCGGAGAAGCGTGTTTCACTTCTTCTCCAGACGATGCCACTCCTGCCCCACGTCGACCTGATCGTCGTCGGTGATGGGCCGCTCAGGGGCGACCTCGAACAGTCGGCCAGATCCACGCTCGGCGATCGATGCCGCTTCCTCGGCTCGGTCGACGATGTCCGATCGGTGCTCTGGGCGGTCGACCTCGTTGCCATGACGAGCCGGACCGAGGGCCTGCCGGGAGTTCTCATCGAGGCATCGATGTGCGGGGTTGCAAGCGTGACCACCGACGTCGGCGGGATCAGGGAATCGTTCCGCGAGAGCGAATCGGTGAGTTTGGTCGCGGCCGATGTGTCGCCGGCCGATCTTGCCGAGGCGATCGATCAAGTTCTGGCGTCTCGTCGTCGATCAAACATCACCGAGCGATCTTTCACTGAAAATGCCTTCAACGAACGATTCACCTGGCAGCACGTGGTCGCCGAGTGGGAATCGATCATTCGGATGACGGCGCGATGAACCCCTCATCGTCGTCATCGTCGTCATCGCTGCCAGAGCCGCCGGGTCGGATGCGAATCCTGTTCGTCATCGACAGCCTGGGCGGGAGCGGCGCGGAGCACTCCACTGCCGCGACGCTTCCCTACTTGCGCGATCAGGGCCATGTCCTTTTGGTTTCCACGTTGTACGACGCAGGTTTTGGCGACGAGGACCGCCTCCGATCAGAAGGCTTCGAGATCACACCGCTCACGAGCACTGCGTACCCCCGCCGTGTGCGCGAGCTTCGGCGTCGTATCCGTGAGTTTCGGCCCGACATCATCCATACGGCGTTGTTCAACTCGGACATGCTCGGACGACCCGCTGGATGGCGTACCGGAGCGAGCGTCGTGTCGAGCCTTGTCAACACCCCATACGACCGGGCACGGCTGCAGGACGGCACGCTCAGCCCGGCCAAGATCCGTCTGGTCCGGATGCTCGATTCGACGACGGCACGGCTGTTCACCCATCGCCTGCATGCCGTTTCTGAGGGGGTTGCCGCGGCCAACGCTGCAGCGCTTCACTATCCCATCGATCGGATCATCGTCGCGGAACGTGGTCGGTCGCGCGAGGCAATGGGCGTGGCGTCGGCGCAGCGTCGCCATCGCGTCCGCGAAGGCCTCGGGTTGGGACCGCGAACCAAGCTCGTGCTGGCTGTCGGTCGGCAGGAGCACCAGAAGTCTCACGTCGACCTGATCGCCGCCGCCGGTCGATTGAGGAGCGCAGAAGCCGACATCGCGGTGATGATCGCCGGCCGTGAGGGCAACGCGACGACAGCCATCCGCGCTGCCCTCGCGAGCAACCCGGCTGCGGCAGCGGTGACGACTCTGCTCGGCCATCGCCACGACGTCGCCGACCTGCTCGTCGCGGCAGACGTGCTCGCGATCTCGAGCCTGTACGAGGGGACGGCAGGCACGGCCATCGAGGCGATGGCGATGGGGTGCCCGGTGGT
>JANOEM010000792.1:0-1900 GCA_031413195.1 Actinomycetes bacterium | reverse complement strand
TGGCCTACCTCGCGTCAGAAGATCCGGTGCGCGTGCCGCGTGACCGTTCGGTGCTGCCGCCAAACGCGCAGGGGAAGCCGGGAACCCCTCGGGCGGCCGCGTGCGTGCGAACTCGCCGCGCATTTCCTCGCGGAGCCGGTCTGTCAACATTGGATCCATGGCACCTACCAATCGGTTGGTCAATCATTGCGCGTTCGTTCAGCGATGGCCGCGATGACGCACTACGTTGCGCTGGATGAGAACGCTCACCCGGTTCGACGAGTATCCGCGGCACCAGATCGGAGCAACCTTCGACATGGTTGCCGACGGCTCGCCGCACTGGAGCGACGGGTACTACTTCACCATGGGCGACCCCGACGGACGGTTCGCGTGGTTCATGGGTTTTCGGCTTCACGCCAACAACGATGTCCTCGATGCGTTCACTTGCGTCTCGTTCGCGGCCAACGACGACACCCCGGGTTCCGGCCGCCAGGACAACATGCGCTGGTCGCGGCGGCTGCGGCCGGCGATCGACGAACTGAGTTGTGGCCCGGTCTCGGTGGAGATCGTCGAAGGTCTTCGCACGATTCACCTGCGTTGCGAAGCCAACGAGCACGGGCAGGCCTTCGACCTGCTGTGGCAGGGTTGGTGCCCGCCGTACAACGAGGACCACGTTCAAGTCGTCATCAACGGTCGGCTCCACAGTGATCGCTCGAACTACCTGCAGTGCAGCACCGTCACCGGCTGGTTCGAAGTCGAAGGACGGCGGATCGAGGTGGACGGCTGGGTCGGCGTCCGCGACCACTCGTGGGGAATCGGCAACAACACCGGCGGTCCGAGGTCGGTCGCGATCGCTCCGCCGCTCGAACACCTGAAGTCGCCTGGACTCCGTCAGTGGTGTGTCTTCAAGATGGCGGATCGATCCGTCTTCTGGCAGTTCCACCACCCCGGCGGCAGTGGCGACTACACCAAGTTCGAGAGTCGCTGCATGTACCCCTATGACAGTCCGACGGATTCGTTCGCATACGACGCAATCGAACACGATGTCACCTTCGTCGAGGTGGACGGAAAGGTCGTGCCGCGCCTGGCCGAGGCGGTGATCCGCCTCACGCGACTCGATGGATCTGTGGAGCGCTACCGGATCGAGCCGATCTCGTTCCCGGTGTATCTCCAAGGCGGCGGGTACTTCGGTGGCTACGACGACGGACTCGGCCGCGGGGTGTATCGCGGAGACCTCCGCGGTGAGGGTGAGTCGTGGCAGATCGACAGGGCGGTCTCGGTCGTCGCCCCCAAGGAGATCGCCCTCAACCGCTGGCACTACGCGGAATCATGGGGCCGTTGCACGAATCTCGACGATCCGTCCGATACCGGCACCGGTCATCTGGAATGCGTGGTGCTCGGGCCGTACCCGGGATTCTCGGGATGAAGGCTCTCGTCTTGGGTGGATCGGTCTTCGTCGGCCGACACTTGGTCGAGATGCTCTGCGCCGACGGGCACGATGTGACGGTCCTCAACCGCGGTCGCACCGCAACCGATCTTCCGAGTTCGGTCACCCGCCTGACTGCCGACCGAACTGATGCGGCAGCGATGGCCGAGGCCCTGCGGGGCACGGAGTGGGACACGGTCTACGACGTTTCGGGGTTCGTGATGGCGGCCGGTGGGAGCGACATCGAGGCCCTGATCGACCTCGTCGACGGCAGCGTCGGGCACTACGTCTACGTCAGTTCGATCATGGCCTACGACCAGACATTGGCGGGTTTCTTCCCGTGGACCGAGAACATGGCCACCGATCCTTCCGGCCCGCGTTCGTACGGTGGATTCAAGGCGATGGCCGAAGCGGCGATGTTGGCACGCCACCGAGACACCGGTTTCCCGGCCACGGTCGTCAGGCCGGCGGCCATCTACGGGCCGCGCAACAACA
>JANOEM010000791.1:0-2481 GCA_031413195.1 Actinomycetes bacterium | reverse complement strand
TGAGGTGATCGTGCCCGTCTTGTCGATGCAGATCACGTCGACTCGGGCCAATACCTCGATCGCGGCCAGTTCCTGCACCAGCGTTCTCTTGCGCGCCAGTCGTACCACGCCGACGGTGAAGGCCACGCTCGTCAACAGGATCAAACCCTCGGGCACCATCGCGACGACGCCACCAACTGCGGCGACCAGGCCCTCTTGGACACTGCTGTCATCGCGGCGCAGTTGGCTGATGAACAGGCCGATTCCGGTGGGCACGATCGCCCAGGTGACCAGCGTGACGATGCGGTCGATCGCCGCGCGGAGCTCACTGTGCACCAGGGTGAACTTTCGCGCCTCTTCGGCGAGTTGAGCCGCATAGGCCTCGGCCCCAACCTTGTTGACCTCGGCTCGGCCGTTGCCAGCCACTACAAAACTGCCCGAAAGCAACTCGTCGCCTGGGCTCTTGACGATCGGATCGGCCTCGCCCGTCAGCAAGGACTCGTCCACTTCGAGGTTCGATGCGATCAAGACGATGGAGTCCGCCACGATCTGCTGTCCCGGCAGGAGATCCATCACGTCGTTCAAGACCAATTGGTTGACCGCCATCGGCACGATGACGCCATCTCGGACGGCACTGACTTTTGGAGCGTTGACGACGGTGAGTTGATCGAGTGTTCGCTTGGCGCGGAGTTCCTGGATGATCCCGATTGCGGTGTTGGCGATGACGACGCCACCGAACAGACCGTCGCGAAACGCGCCGCACACCATCACGATCGCGAACAACGAGGTCATCAGCGCGTTGAACCGAGTGAACAGATTCGATCGAATGATCTCCGAAAGTGTCCGCGAGGGTGCATCGGGAACGTTGTTGACCTGTCCGCGTTCGATCCGCTTTGCGACTTCGGCTGTGGTCAACCCGAGAGCGGCTCGTTCCTCGGTTGCTTGTTGTTCGGTTGCTCGTTCGGGAACGGCGGTGGTCTCGGTCACCCGGCGAATCGTACCCCGCGGCCGTCGCCGCCGAGGGGGCCGGTATCGTCCAGATCATGCGTTTCGAGACTCGCCGGCACCGGCGGCGCCGTGAAGCGATGGAACTGGGGTTTCCCGAGGAATGGCGGGTCCTGCTCCGTCGCCGCTGGCCGATCTGGGTCCGATTGAGTGCCGATGAGCGGCATCGGATGGAGTCGTCGATCCAGGCTTTCGTGTTCGACATTCGTTGGGAAGCGGCGAACAACTTCGTGCTCACCGACGCAATGAAGGTGATGATCGCGGCCCAGGCCTGCCTGCTCGTGTTGGAGCTCGACGACGACTACTTCCGCGGCGTTGGGACGATCATTGTTCACCCGACCAGCGTCGTCCTGACCGGTCAACGATCTACCGGCACCGGTGGACTGGTGACAAGCGATCCGTTCCGGATCGACGGACAAGCGCATTTCGGTGGGCCGATCATCGTCGCCTGGGACGCCGTTTCGTTGGACGCTCGCCATCCGGGCCGCGGTCTCAATGTGGTGTATCACGAGTTTGCCCACAAGCTGGACATGCTGGACGGCACCATCGACGGCACACCGCCGCTCGTCGTCGGCGCGGCACGTGACCGCTGGATCGAGGTCTGCACACGTGAGTACCGGGCCATTCGCAACGGGAACGGAGGGCTGCTGCGAGACTACGGGGGAACAGATCCGGGTGAGTTCTTCGCGGTCGCAACCGAGATGTTCTTCTCCCGGCCGGTCGAACTGCGTGTCGAGAAGCCGGATCTGTACGAGGTCTTGTCAGGCTTCTATCGACAGGACCCGGCGGCGCGGTTCCCCGCCCCGATCGTTGCAGCCCCGATCGATTCGATCGAGCCGTCTGCGTAGCGAGGTGCCCGGCTCACCCCTCACCACTCACCGGTCAGAGCCAGCGCAATTCTCGGCCCCCGCGGGCGCCGGAACCGGGTCCGGTCTGATCGAGATCGTCGACCGATTGGTCGCACGTCGGGCACCAGGTCCGCGTCTCGAGGGCAGTCCCACAGACGTCGTGGCGTAGCGGTTCGCTCCCGTTGCGCCGGGCCGCCCAGGCTGACAGCACCGGCAGGATCCGCGAGAGGTCTCGCCCGGACTCGGTCAGGTCGTAGACGTACCGGCGAGGACGGCCCGTATAGAGCGTCGCGGTCACGATGCCGTCACGCTCCATTCGTCGCAGTCGATCGGTCAACACGTTCGGGGCGATACCTCCCAGATTGCCGCTGAGGTCGCCGAACCGGCGTGGGCCGCCTCCGAGCGCGGCGAGGATCAGCAGCACCCAACGGTCACCGGCGATGTCGGTGGCTTCTTGGAGTGATCGCAGGATCGGATCGGCGCCGGGCATTGAATCGATCGGCGTTCTCGTCATCTCGACATTCTGGCGGTTGCGAAGCACGTTGGACAGTGTATAGTCACTTGCAAATAACAAGTGACTATCCGATCTGACAGTGAAAGCAGGAGTCATGCTCAACGAAATCGAACACATCATCCGCACGATCGCCGA
>JANOEM010000790.1:0-16104 GCA_031413195.1 Actinomycetes bacterium | reverse complement strand
GCCAGCAACTGAGGAACGATCGTGCTCTCCATGTCGCTGCTGATCCCCGAGCCGCGGGTCCGGAACATGCTGTCCATCTCGTCGAAGAAGACGATGACGGGCCAACCCTCCTCACTCTTTTCACGGGCCCGTTGGAAGACGAGCCGGATCTGGCGCTCGGTCTCGCCGACGTATTTGTTGAGCAGTTCGGGGCCCTTGATGTTGATGAAGTAGCTCCGGCCCTTCTCACCCCCGGTCGACAGTGCGACCTTTTGGGCCAAGCTGTTCGCCACGGCCTTCGCGATCAGGGTCTTTCCGCACCCGGGAGGACCGTAGAGCAGAATGCCTTTCGGAGCCGGGAGGCGGTGTTCGGCGAACAGTTCCTGGTACAGGAATGGCAACTCGACCGCGTCGGCGATCTGCTCGATTTGGTTGTCGAGCCCGCCGATGTCGGCGTAGGAAATGTCGGGGACCTCTTCGAGGAGCAGGTCTTCGACCTCGGGCCGGGCGAGCTTCTCGAGCAGCATGTTGGAACGTGGATCCATTCGCATCGAATCACCCGAGCGAAGGTGGATGCCGCGCATCGCATCGGCGAGCTCGCAGATTCGCTCCTCGTCGGCTCGCCCGACGACAAGGGCTCGAATTCCGTCCTCCAGCACTTCCTTGATCGTCACGACCTCGCCGGTGACGTCGGGTGCTCGTGCCAGAACGATGTTGAAGCTGTCGTTGAGCACCACCTCGGCGCCGCGCTGCAACGTGTCGTGATCGATGTCGGGGTGCAGGCTGACCCGCATCTTGCGACCGCTCGACAAGACATCGACCGTGCCGTCGTCGTTCTTGCCGACTACGGCAGCGTAGGCCGATGGCGGTTGAGTCAACTTCTCGACCTCGTCGCGAAGGGCAGCGATGTGCTCGCGTGCCTCGCGGAGGGTGTAGCTCAGTCGCTCGTTCTGAGAGGTCAGATGAGCCAATTGGCCCTTCGTCTCGAGCAGCCGCTCCTCGAGCGCACGCACGCGCTTGGGGGCATCGACAAGCTTGTGGCGGAGATGATTGACCTCGTCCTCGAGCACGACCAGTTGGGCCCTGAGGACCTCGGCAGTTTCGTCTACGGGTTCGGTCACGTCGTGCACCTCCAGGTTCCGGACCGCCGGCGAGTGTCGCGTCGGCGACGAGTCCGTCTCAGACGAAACTACACGTCCCGACGGCTCAGTGGGGTGTTCTGAAAGACCACTTTCTGAAGGAGCGCCGTGTACAGTGAGCAGCGCTTCGTTAAGCCTTCTCTCAGCCCTCCGAAGGAGCCAACAACATCATGAAGGTCTGGATTGATCAGGATCTATGCACCGGCGACGGCCTCTGTGAGGAGATTGCCCCCGACGTCTTCACCCTGCTCGACGACGGGTTGGCCTACGTGCGCGAAGGCGCAACGATCTACGCCACGGCAAAGGGAAACGCTCAGGGCGCCGACGGCATGGCGAACATCCCGGACGGTCAACTCGACGGTGTCATCGAGAGCGCCGAGGAGTGCCCCGGGGAATGCATCTTCATCGAGCCGTAATCCGCTGACGCGGTTCGCTCATCCGAGTTCAAGAAGGGTCGCCATCGGGCGCCCCTTCTTCCATTTTCTCGTCGAGTTCATCATCCGGTCTGGCGTCGATAGACCCGACCGGTTCGGGCCGTTCGTGGACCCCCAAGAACCGCGCGGTCGTGAGAAACGCTGTGTGCGCGACCATACGATGATCCGGCCGAACCGCCTGTCCTTCGATGTACCAGCCGCGATGCAGCACCTCGATCGTGCGTGCGCCGTTCCATGCCCGGCTGCGGGCGAACGCCTCACGAACTTGCACGGCCTGGGTGATCGACGGGGTGTACGCGATCAGGATGCCGCCGAGGCGTAATGCCTTCTCGGCGTGGGGAACGACGTTCCAGGGTTCGGGAAGGTCCAGTACGACGCGATCGAAGTCGATGCCATCGATGCCGTCATAGCAATCGCGGATTTCCACCCGATACCGGTTCAGTGCTTCCTCGCCGAGAAATGAGCGAACGTTCGAGGTCGCCCGGTTGGCGAAGTCCTCGCGAAGTTCGTAGCCGACGATGTCGGCGCCGTAGCGCAGCATCGTCATGGACAGTGCACCGCTGCCCACGCCGCTCTCGAACACCTTCACACCCGGGCCGATGTCGGCCATCATGCAGATCGGAGCGAGGTCCTTGGGGTAGATGACCTGGGCCCCGCGAGGCATCTGGACGACGAAGTCCTCCAGAGTTGGGCGAAGGACCGTGTATGACGAACCACGCGTCGACTTGGCGATCAGCCCTTCGAACTTGCCGACGATGTCCGCATGGGCGACGAAGCCATTGTGGCTGTGGAACTCGGCACCTTCCTTCAGGATCAACAGATAGCGCCGTTGTTTCACGTCGAGCAGCAGCACGCGGTCGCCGTAGTCGAATGGGCTGTTCATCGTCGCTGCCTCATCGTCGCTGCCTCATCGTCGTCGTCCCTTTCCGGTGATCAGTTCCACCGGCACGGGCTCGTGAGCCGCTGATTTCTCGACGAGGTTGCAGAATGCGCACACCTCACCCGTTGTCGGTGACCCGCAACGTGAACACGGATGCAGCGTGACATCGTCACCGAGCGCGTACGCGGCGAAGAGCGGCGCGACCTTCTCGACGAAGTTGAGATAGAACGCCGTCTTGGTACCCGGTGAGTCTGCTTCGATCTTGTTCAGCGCTTCCTTGAACCCGAGATGCTTGTTGCCCGCCGCGATCGGGCATTCGTCGACCAAGTAGTCGATGCCGCGGATGACGCACCAGGCCGCCATCTCACGCTCGGACAGACGGACCAATGGCTTGACCTTCTTCGGAAAACCGTTACGAGCGGGCAGCACCGGAAGCTGGCGAGCGAGGTATTCGAGCTCCCAGCGAAGCGTGTTCCCGTAGAGCACTGCAGCTTCGTCATCGAGGTTGTGTCCCGTGACGAGAACCGTGTAGTCGCCGTCGATTGCGGCCTTGTCGTACAGGTGACGCTTGCTCATCCCGCAAGCCGAGCACGGCACTCGGCGGGTTGCCTTGGTCGCGGTCGGCACGTCGTATCCGTATTCGTCACGCAGCGACACCTCAATCAGGCGAAGGCCGCGCTCGTCGGCAAAGGCCCGAGCGTACTGACCGGAGATGTCGCTGTACTCGCCGATCCCGAGCCCGATGTACAGCCCATCGGCTTGGTAGCCCATCTCGATCAGAATGTCCCAGACCGCAAGGCTGTCCTTGCCGCCTGAGACGGCAACCAAGACCCGGTCGTCGCGGTGCAGCATGTCGAAGTCATCGATTGCCTTGGTCACCTGCCGTCGGCACATGTCGAGGAAGTGCGGGCCGCAGAAGTTCGCATTGTGGCGGGGCACGTCGATGATCGCCGGGGCGCGGCAGACTCGGCACTTCACAGAGCGCCGCCACTGATGACGGGGCGGATCTCGACCACGTCGTCGGCGGCAAGTTCCTCGTCGCTCGCAACGAGCGTGCCGTTACGGATCACGAGATGGGATTCGCGGTTCAATTGGAGATCGGCGAGCAGCGCATGGACACGGCGTGGGCCGGCAACCTCGAGTTCACGTCGCGGGTTGCGAAGCAGAACCTTCACGCCCCGGTTCTCTTCGCGGACGACTTCTTCGCAGATCTCTTCGTGGCCGCCTTCGAGGAAGACTTGGTCGCCTTGCGTTCTTTGCGGCTCGGCGCCGGGATGGTGCGCAGGCTCATCCATTGGCCTGGTTCCATTCGTTCGATCGTGACGAACTGCTCGCTTCGGGTGACTGCCCGTTTCATGATTCGGCCGACCCAGAAGACGCCACCGACGAACAGCCAGCCGCGTTGTCCGCCGAGGAGACCCTTGGACAGACCAACTCGGCGGAAATAGGCAGATGGTGACAGCAGCGTCGCGCGACCGGAACGGGCCATCGTCAGACTCGACGGATCTCGACCAGCGTGGTCTGCTTGTTCCCCTTGCGCTTGCCGAGCAAGTACACGAGAACGAACAACAACAGACCGCCGATGACTGCTCCGGCGATGATCGGGGGCTTCCGTTCGTCGACCTTTTCCTTCACATCGCCTTGCAACTGGCGGAACTTGTCCTCGAGATCGTCACGGGAAACGCGCTTCGCTTCAGCCATCGGTGAGTTCCTTTTCGATTTTTGAGATGCGCCAGACGGCGAGAGCAGTGATGATCAGGCAGAACAGGATCACGATTGCATACGCGATCAACGACATGGTGCCCTCGGCGAGGCGGGGAATCTTGGTCTGGATCACGCGCAGCAAACCGAGTGCGAGGAACAGTTCTCCGAGGCCAACGAGCAAGGCACCGAGCAGCCCGAAACCGATCTTGCGGGCAATACCCGCGAGCGGGCCGAGGGTTTCCTGCTTGACGTAGGTCTTGACGAGATCGATGGTCTCGTTGATGTGGCCTGAATCGGCCTTCTCGGCGGAGGCGCGCTGCTGCTCTGACACACCTCTATTAGTAGCAGGTGGTGGCAACGACTTCCTACGACTCGCCGAATTCGGGTGGCTCGTCGAGCTCTCCGAAGTCGATCTCGGAGTCGCCGATCGCGCCGGAAGACGGGTGCCGAAGGCGAAACTGCAGCAACGCCTCGACATCGTCGAGAGCCGCGAGCAGCATTGTCAGTCTTTCGTGTGGCCCCGATGCTTCGAGCAGCCGCTGCTGATCGGCTGGTCCGATCGGGGCGAGTGCGCACAGGTGATAGCTGGCAAGGAGCGAGTCGTCGCTGATCTCGGCCATGACATCTGCCGACTCGTCGCCGAGTTCGGACGAGAGTGCGTTGACCCGGCGAACCCGACCGAATACCTCAGCGACGCGATCTTCCAGATCGACGTCAACCGAGCTCTCTCCGGTCTGATCGTTTGCTTCCAGGTCCGGCCAGTCGTCGACATCGGCTCGTGGATACGGATCGTCCGGAGCCCAGGTGTTGACCCGGATCCGACGGGTCCCGACTGTCATCATTGCGTAGCGACCGTCGTCCAGTTCGGCGACCTGCACCATTCGAGCGACTGTTCCGACCATGCTCCGGATATCGCCCCCACCGACCTCGTGCCCACGATCGATCAGGACAACGCCGAATTCGTGATCGTCAGCGGCCAGACAGTCCCGAACCAATTGGCGGTACCTCGGCTCGAAGACGTGCAAGGGCAGCACCGCCCCGGGTAGCAGCACGGAGCCGAGCGGGAACATCGCCATCATCACCACAGCCGCATCACCATCACATTCTCTCCCCCATCTCGCATCAATACCCACCGCATCGTCGCTGGCCTCATCATCGCGGCTGGATCTGTTCGACGGTCGGACCGGACGGGTACTTCGAGAACGCGTCGCCCAATGCCGTCCAGATCCCCTCGTAGAGGTTCTTTGCGTCGGGGAAGTCGAGGATCAGCGAGAACTCGATATTGCCGGCATCTGTCGTCACGAACCCGGAGAGTGCCTTGGCATTCGTGAGCGTGCCTGTCTTGGCATGGAGCTGTCCCTCCATCGCTGAACCGAGCGTCGTGTCATCGGCCAGGGTCCCGGTCTCGCCGGCGATCGCAAGTCCGGCCCCCAGTGGTCCGCTCAGCGGTTGATGGGTCAGGACCTGAAGAATGATGTTGCAGGTGGCCACGTTGCCGGTGTCGAGCCCCGAACCGTCGACGAGAGTCAACTTGGTGGTGTCGATGCCCCAGGTGACGAGGGTGCCGGCGAGCACTTCGAGTCCGGCGGCTCGGGTGTTGCCGATCGCCTTGGCGACCCCGAGTTCCTTCAGCAGCAGTTCGGCGGTGTTGTCGTCACTGGTTGTCAGCATCTCCGCAACGATCTCGGACAACGGCGCGGATTGGACAGACGTAATCAGTGGCGTCTCCGCGGGCGTGACGCCGGACTTCGCGGACCCGCCGACCGATATGTCGGCAGCGATCAACAGCTTGATCAGTTCCGACGCCGCCCCGACAGCCGGATCGGATTGACGCGACGTGTTTCCCGCTCCGACTTGGCGCACGGCATCGTTCAGCATCAAGGCGCCCAGCGGGCCAGCCTCGATGTTCTTGACGTCGTCGGCCCACGTCTCGACGTAGCGCTCGGTGTCGTAGCGCGACTCGTCGGCGATGACGCTTCCGTCGATCCGGGTGACACCTGCCGCAACCAGGTCGGCGACGAGGCTCTCGAGTGACGTCGTGTTCGTCGGGGGGTACTCCTGCGTCTCGGGATAATCGGCCGTGGACAACAGCGGATCGCCGCCTCCGACGAAGTACAGGTCATCCGTGACGACACCATCGGCGACGGTGCCGCGCAATTCGGTCGTGAACCTGAATTCGGGCGTCAACGTCTCGAGCGCGACGGCTGCCACAAGGAGCTTCTGGTTGCTGGCCGGGGTGACTGGAATGTCGCCGTTGTGGTCGAAGATGACGCGACCCTCGATCGAGGTGACCAGGCAGGACGTGTCACCCACGAAACCGGCCAGCTGGGCGAGCGAGTTCACGAGCGCGGCTTCGCTGGTGAACGTGACGATGGTCTGCGGAGCGCGCCGCATCGACAGGATCGGGGTGGTGAGTGGCGCAACGACTGCAGGTGTTCCCGCTGTGCCGCCCGGGATTGTGCCGCCCGGGACTGTGCCGCCCGGGACTGTGCCATCCGAAACGGTGGAACTCGTCGGCGTAGCCTCGGCGTCGGGCGGGATCTTGGCTTCTGCCCATCGCCATGTATACGCGAGTGCGACGGCCGGGATCAGCGCGAGGAAGATCATCAGAATGACCGGACTGCGTCGCTGCCGAGGCGGTGGAAGCATTCGATAGCTCACGCGGATTTGCTCTCGTTCATAGCCCGCGTGTCCGACGAAACTCGGCGTATCGGTACAGGTGACCGAGCGCAGTAATGGCCCGATTACCAGACGCGTAGCACAGCCGCCCGGTTGCACGAACGGTGGACGGGCCTGGATTCTCCGGATCGGCGATCGCAAGTTCGGTGGCCGAGAGGATCGGCTTGTCGTAGCGACGGGACAACTCGTCAGCGGCCTCCGCGAAGCGTTCGTCCTGTCTGCGGTGATACGAAACGATTCGTTCGAGCCCGTGGTCAGGGAAGAACGGTCCTTCGGCCATCAGGCGCGCCTGGTTGCTCTGGATGCCGAGACCGATGTACACGATCGCATCGACTTGGGGGTGGGCTGCGATCATCTCCATCACTTCTGGAATCGTGTCACGAGTTTCGCCGCCGGCACAGTCAACAGGATTGTTCTTGCTCCACCGAGGCGGCAGTTTCTGATCGATCTGGGCAAGCAGATCTGGCGGCAGTTGAAGCAGCCGAAGCGCGCCATCGCGATGGAGCGCATCGCTGGTCACGACGCCCCAACCCCCAGCTGTCGTCAGGATGACCACGTTCGGTCCCTTCGGCAAGGGTTGAGTTGCAAACGTTGCCGCCGCCTCGAACGCTTCCTCGACAGTCGCTGCACGCGTGACACCGGCCGCGCGACATGCGCCGTCGAACACCTTGTCGTCTGCGGCGAGCGCACCGGTGTGACTCGCTGCAGCCAGTGCTCCGGCTTCGGTCGCGCCGCCTTTGACGATCACGAGCGGTTGCCGGGCAGCGACCGCCCCGAGGCGCTGGAGCAACTCGCGACCATTGGTGATCCCCTCGACATAGGCGAGGCCGACCGATGTGGCGTCGTCATCGGCGTAGTACTCGAGGTAGTCGGCAACGTCGACGGCTGCTGCGTTGCCCGCCGAAACAGCGCGGCTGATCCCTACCCCGGTAGCCCGTGAATAGTTGAGGAAGCTACTGACGAAGTTGCCGCTCTGGCTGGCAACTCCGATCCGGCCTGGGGGTGGGTAAGGAGCCACGATCTGAGCGCACAGACGTGCCGGGGTGCTCACGACACCCTGGCCATTCGGCCCAGCGAGCAGGATTCCCAATTCGTCGGCAAGGCGAACGAGTTCTGCTTCGGATTTTCGACCGGCTTCTCCGGCTTCGCCGTATCCGGCACTGGTCAGAAACGCGGCCTTGATCCCCTTCGCCGCACAGGCCCGGAGAAGGTCGGGATTCGCGGCTGCCGGCGTGCACACGAAGACCAAGTCGATCTCGTCATCTGGGAGGTCGGCGATGTCGGCGACAGTCTGTACCCCGAGAACCTGTTCGCCATTGAGGTTGGTTCCGAACACATGACCGTTGTATCCACTGGCCAAGATGTTGTGCAGCGACACGAACCCGAACTTGCCGGGATGGCTGGACGCACCGGTGACCAGCACGCCTCGCGGGTTGAAGAGTGCTTCGAACTGGGCGGGCGTTGGGGGTCTGTGGGCTGCGATCCCGTCCGTGTCCGGCGCTCCGACCTCGACCAGCGCGTCGACCGCGATGGGGCTACCGTCGGCTCGAATGATCAGCGGATTGACGTCGATGCTGCGCACATCCGGTCGAGCCTCGGCGACGGCGCCGAGGCCGACGAGGACGTCGACCAGACGGTCTCGATCAACCGCTGCTTCGCCCCGAAACGGGCCCAACAGCTTCTGCGTTCGCAGGCCGTCGATCATTTCCCCGGCTTCCATCCGTGACAGCGGGGCCGGCCGGAACACGACGTCGGCAATTGCTTCGGCCAGCACACCGCCGACGCCGAGCATCACGGTGGCGCCGAACTGCGCGTCGCGGATCAGACCGGCGATCAGCTCGCGATTGCCGGAGATCATCGGCGCGACGAGCAGCGACACCTTGCCGTCAGATTCGGTTGCTTTGCCCAGCAAGTCGACGGCGGCGGCCCCCACAGCGTCGGAATCGGCCAGGCGGAGCTTGACCAGTCCACGTTCTGTCTTGTGCGCGATGTCGTCGCCGCACAACTTGACGACCACGGGAAACCCGAGCTCGACCGCCGCCGCCGCCGCATCGATGGCCGTCGCAACTTCGCGCTCGTCTGCGATCGGGACGCCGTATTGGCTGAGCAGCGATTTCGAGGCGGATTCGGACAGGGTTCGACCAACAGCGGACACGTCACTCACCGTAGCCAGTCGATACCGGACCCGGCCGGTTCAGGGTTGCCGGTTCAGGGTTGCCGGTTCAGGTTGCCGGGCAGTCCTCACGTGTCGGCGACGCTGTAGGTGAGCAAGCTGCGCGCGACGATCCTGCCGTTGTGCGCATCGATCGCTTCCGACTCGCAGAACACGACGCTGCGGCCGCGCCGAACCACCCAGCCCTCGGCGACGACATCGTGACCCACGACGGCGCTCAGAAACTGGATGTGCATGTCGACCGTGGCGAAGCGAGCTTGCGGTCCGTAGGCCGCCCCGACAGCGGGCACTACGACGGTGTCGAGCAGCGATGCGATGGCTCCCCCGTGGACGAGGCCAGCCAGCTGCTCAAGTTCGGGGCGGTGTGGCAACAGCATCCTGCAATAGTCCACTCGCACTTCCTGCACGCTGATGCCGAGCAGCTGGGGATACAGGATCCGGTCGCCCTTGGCGAACCGACTCCACCGCATTGCGACGTCGGGCGCCAGCTCTGCGAATCGGTCGGCTCGGCTCATGTGCCGACGATGTGCTGGCGGATCAGATTGGCGACGTCGACGGCGAGCTCCTGGATGACGAGATGGCCGGCAGGCAACTCGACCAGGGTCGATCCGGGGATGGTCGCAGCCAACGCACGGCTGTGGCCGATGTCGACCCATCGATCCTCGATCGCACCGATGATCAACGTCTTGGAGACGATCCGAGTGATGTCCTCGGAGATGTCAAGGGTGATGTCCAAGTCGAGGTGGGCGGCGGACCCGGGTTGCACCATTGCGGCAGCGACCGGCAACACCACGTCGATCATCGGCTCTGCAATCTCCAGCGCGGCGACCGTGAAGCCGTCGGCGAGCGAGTATCGCAGGAAGAGCTCCTTGTCCACCTCGATCAGGCGCTTCCACAACTCGAACGTGACCCGCATCCGTGCATCGCTGATCGCCCAACCACACAACGAGGTCACCGAAGCCACGCGTTCCGGGGCCGCTGCCGCCGTAGCGAGGGCAACCACTGCTCCGAGCGAGTAGCCACCGACGTGGAACGTCTTGTACCCGAGATGGTCCATGACTGCGAGTGCTTGCGACACGAGCCCGTCGACGCTGAGTGGAGCATCCGGCATTGACGACTCGCCACTGCCCGGGAACTCGATCAGCACGAACTGAAAGGCGCCGGAAGGCATCGCGGAGCGGACCATGTCCCATGCTGTACGGCTCATTGTCGTGCCGTGGAACAGCAACAGCGGAACTCCGCTGCCGTTGTCAGCGCCTTCCACCGCGTAGCCGATCGTTGCGCCATCAACCTGAAGAGTTGTCATGCCGTACGGTAGCCAAATCGACAGCGTCGCCACGGAGCGAACTCCCCAGCGTGATTCGGGCATGCCATCGGATGGTCGGCGAGGCCTCGATATGCTGGCCGAATCAGCGGGAACCATCGTGACTCGTATCAGCCTGCGCTCGACGGACTGAGGGCGCTGGCCGTTGGGCTGGTCCTGTTCTTCCATGCGGGCTTCGGATGGATGTCGGGCGGATACCTCGGCGTCTCCGTGTTCTTCACGTTGTCCGGATATCTGATCACGACCGTGCTCCTCCGCGAGCATGCCGACTCCGGCGCCGTCTCGATGGGACGCTTCTACTCGCGTCGAGCAAAGCGGCTCCTGCCGGCCAGCCTGCTCTGCATCGGGTTGGTGATGGTGGCGCGCATGTTCGGCGCATTCGACCGGGTCGAGACACTCCGTCGCGACGGCCTCACCGCGATCCTGCAAGTGTTCAACTGGGCTCGTCTGAGTGGGACCAGCAGCTACGCCGACCTTTTCAGCGACCCGACCGGGGCAACGATCTCGCCCCTCGAGCACTACTGGTCGCTGGCGATCGAGGAGCAGTTCTATCTGCTCTGGCCGGTCGCACTGATAGGTCTGATCGCGCTTGCCCGCCGTCGTCAGCAATCCGTCACCGGTTCGATCGTCATCGTGACTGCGCTGTTCGTGGCCGTTGCCCCGATCGTGTCTGGCGTGTTCGGATCGGACGCGACATATTGGGCCACTCCAGCGCGTCTCGCAGAGATCCTGATCGGTGCGTCGCTTGCAGCATGGCTGTCCGATCGGACGAGCCGCGCAGCCTCGGATCCGGCGAAGTCTGCGCAAGGCAAGTTCGCAAGTCGTGCGCCGGGCTTCGTCGCAGCGGTCGGCCTCGCTTCGATCGTGGCACTCTCGGCGACCATGCCCACTGGTCGAGGCCCCGCCTACCATGGTTTTCTCCCCGCGTTCGCACTGTTGAGCGCTTCGTTGATCTGGGCACTGCAGACCCCGGGGTCGGTCCGGCGAGTCCTGTCGACTCTGCCCGTGGTCGCGATCGGGCGTGTGTCCTACGGCGTGTACCTGTACCACTGGCCGATCTTCGTGCTCCTCCGTCAGAACGGATGGAAGTTGAACAGTTGGGGCGGCTTCCTGCTTGCCATCTCGATCACTGCGGTTGTCGCGACCGTGTCGTATGTGTTCATCGAGCAACCGATCCGCAAGGCGCAGTGGCCGACGGCCCGGTCGACAGCGCTGGCCCTGGCCGGTGCGACCGCAATCGCCGCAGTGGTCACGCTCAGTCCTGTCGCCCGCCCGTTCGTCGACATCGATGACGGCCTCCTCGACGCCGCTGCGATGCAGCCGGTCGATTCACTTGCGCCGCTCGTGGCGTTCACCGAGGACAAAGCCGGCGCCTCGCCCGCCCCGTCGACCGCCCAGCCCTCGTCGACTGTTCGTCCCACTGCGGCTGATCCCAGCCCCCGAGATGCTCCAACTGGGGACACGCAGACCCGAGACATGCCGCGTGACATTCCGGCAACGAGCACGCCGATTCCGGCGGCCGCGGCTTTCGATTCGACGTCCACGTTGGCTGCGACTGCTCCGGTGCGACCCGTTCGAATCCTCGTGGTCGGTGATTCGACATCGGCCATAGTCGCCCAGGGCCTGGCCGCATGGAGCCTTGAGAATCCCACCTTCGCGGCGACCTCGCTGAACTGGTCGCAGGGATGCGGGTTCATTCTCGACGGCACGATCACCAGCTACGAAGCAGAGAGGTTCGTGGAGCGTTCGCAGGATCTACTCCTGGTCGACGTGCCGGCAGCGATCGAGCAGTTACGGCCCGATGTCGTTGTGCTGATGACCACGATGAACGACGTGATCGACCGTCAATGGACCGAGGCCGAAGGATCGCTCGATCCTCAATCCCCTGCCTTTCGGCGGCGGATGGGCGCTTCGTATCTCGCGATGCAAGATTCGATCCTGCGGCTAGGGGTTCAGAAGGTGGTGTGGATCATCCCGCCCACGCCGACCGCGATCAGCCCCTATCCCGAGCTCAACAACCTGACTCGTTACGCAGTGCAACACGAAGTCATCAGATCGGTTGCGTCCGCAGCGCCAGGATCGACCAGCGCAATCGACCTCGACACGTGGTTCGACCGCACAGGCGCGGCCAATGATGACAGCTGGAGGCCGGACGGAGTTCACCTCAGCACTGAATCGGCGACCAATCTGGCCAGGTGGTACCTCGGTCCGGAGATCGTCAACCGGGTGTTGGCGCCGAGCTGATCAGATCCTGCGGCAACAACGCGCTTCTGAAGAAGCCGAGAACGTGTTCGAGGCGTTGCTCGAGCTTTCGTTCGGAAAGCGGCTCGTCATCGAGCAGGCCACCGAGAAACGGTGCGTCGCTGAAGTAGCTCAGCAACGCGCCGTACCCCGTGACCAGCAGTTGCTCGGGGTCGTGCTGGCGGAACGTGCCTGCGTCCATCTCTCGTTGGAAGTAAGCAGCAGCGCTGTCGAAGGCCGGGCGCAGCACCCCGGACAGGTCGATTCCGAGATGGGCGCCGTTGTCCAGGGCTTCTCTGCGCATCAAGCGCACGTAGTCCGGGTTGTCGCTGAAGAAGCGGAACCCCGCGATCAGGACGGATTCGACCTTGTCCCAGCCGCGTTCGGTGCTGGCGATGGCCCCGGCGAGTCGTTCGAACCAGTCGGAGAGCAGCCGCTCGAAGACCTCGCCATACAGCACTTCCTTTGACGCGAAGTGGTGGAGCAGGCTCGGTCGGCGAATCCCGACGGCTGCCGCGATGTCGTTGAGCGAGGTGCCGTCGTATCCCGCTTCGGCGAAGCAGTGCAACGCCTCGTACACGATTTGGTC
Source organism: Actinomycetes bacterium (assembly GCA_031413195.1). Taxonomy (GTDB): domain Bacteria; phylum Actinomycetota; class Acidimicrobiia; order Acidimicrobiales; family Ilumatobacteraceae; genus WLMZ01. The sequence goes on along the minus strand of JANOEM010000790.1, from coordinate 2,962 downwards.
GCGCGTCGAAAGAGGCTCCACAACATCGACCATGGCGCGTACTGTACAGGAGGTGTCCGTTCTCCTCGCCCGTCGTGTACTCGGGCCAACGGGCCTGACCGGCCCCTCGGTGATCGACATCGACGACAACGGCCGGATTTCATCGGTGACCGAGATGTCCGGGAACCCGACTCTGCCGGACGTCTCCGGCGGACAGCTTCCCGGTGGAGGGGTATTCGACACGATCGTGCCCGGGTTCATCGACCTCCAGGTCAACGGGATCGACGACCTCGATGTGTTCAGCGCAACCGGCGGCGATTGGGATCGGCTCTCAGATCTGTTGCTCGTCCAAGGTGTCACGTCGTGGTGCCCCACACTGGTGACGAACGGCCTCGATCGATACGAAGCACCCTTGCGGCGCATCGCCGCTGCGCGTGAATCGGCCAATAGCTCAGGCAACAGGGCCCGCCTGATCGGTGCTCACCTCGAAGGGCCGTTCCTCGGCGGGGCTCCCGGGGCCCATCGTCGAGATCTGCTCTCGCCGATCGACACCGGATGGCTGGGTGCCCTGCCCGACATCGTGCGCCTGGTGACCATCGCCCCGGAACTCGCCCATGCTCGCGAGGCGATTGCGATGCTCGTTGCCAGCGGCATCGTGGTCTCGCTCGGCCACAGCACTCCTACCGCGGACGACGTCGCCGCCGCGGTTGCAGCGGGTGCGACGATGGTGACGCACCTGTTCAACGGGATGTCCGGTGTTCATCACCGAACCCCGGGGCTTGCCTCGATGGCTCTGGTCGACGATCGGCTGTGGGCTGGATTGATCGCCGACTTGATCCATGTCGACGAACTGGCCCTTCGACTCGCGTTTCGGGCAAAGCCTGGTCGGATCTTCCTCGTCACCGATGCCGTCGGCTGGCGCCGAGGGCAGGTCGGCGAGGTGAGGATGAGTCTCGAGGGCGCCGCACCCAGGCTCGCCGACGGAACTCTCGCTGGTAGTGCCGTGACGATGGATCAGGCCCTTCGCAACCTCGTGCTGGTCTGTGGCCTGTCGCTCGACGAGGTTGCCCGAGCAGCATCGACCAACCCGGCTCAGGCAATGGGCCTCGACGATCGGGGCGTCATCGCCACCGGCTACCGGGCTGACTTGGTTGCGCTCGACGAGGATCTCCGGGTCAGCGCAGTCTGGCTCGACGGACACAGGGTGCGCTGACCCCAACCTCGCCGAGAGACCCCGATACCCTCGCTGGATGCAGATCGTGTCCGCACTCTTCGTCGAGAACTTCGCACTCCGTCAGGCGCCCGGCCCATCGACCCGGATCGACCTCACCGGCGCGATGTTCTCGATGGCCTCACCGTCACCCGTTCCGGTCACGATCGACCCACATCTGGTCGCGTTGATCTCGTGTGGCTCCGACGAGACGGGCAACGGAGTGTTCGAGGTCGTCTTTCGCAAGGGACGCCTCGAAACAGATGAACAGGTGGCGCGCAACGTCAGCCCGTTCACCGTGGACCCTGGCAAGTTCACCTACCGATTGGTGAAGGGTGAGCTCGAGTTCACGGCTTACGAACAGATCTTCGCCCATTGCCGGATCGACAAGGGTCCCTGGCACCTCGTGCCGTTCACGCTGTTGCCCCCTGTCTGACGCTCCAGTCTGCACTGTCCGGCCAAATCGTCCGGCCAAACGCTCCGGCCAAACGCTCCGGCCAAACGCTCCGACAGGCTGTCGGATCGACCGACACCGTCGATCAGTTACAGTCGTAGCGTGCCTTCGACGTTGACCCCCGAACAGGATTCCGCAGCTGTCAGTTTGATCCGGGGAATGGCGATGGACGCCCCGTTGTACGCCAAGAGCGGCCACCAGGGCACGGCGATGGCGCTGGCTCCACTCGCCCACGTGCTGTACAGCAGGGTCATGAACCACGACCCGGCCAACCCGCACTGGCCCGACCGTGACCGGTTCGTTCTCAGCAACGGACACGCCAGCATCTTGCAGTACTCGCTGCTCTTTTTGAACGGTTACGGCCTCGAACTCGACGACATCAAGGCGTTCCGGCAGTGGGAATCAGCGACGCCGGGGCACCCCGAGGCCGGCCACACCGCTGGTGTCGAGGTCACCACGGGTCCGCTCGGTCAGGGATTCGCGAATGCGGTCGGCATGGCCATCGCCGAGCGACTCTTGCGCAGCCGATTCGGCGCCGATCTGCAGCAACATCAAACGTACGTGCTTGCCGGCGACGGCTGCTTCATGGAGGGTGTGAGCCACGAGGCGGCTTCGCTCGCCGGTCACCTCCGCCTCGGCGGTCTGGTCTGCGTTTACGACGACAACCACATCACCATCGACGGCGACACGGCCCTCACCTACAGCGACGACGTTGCGATGCGGTTCGAGGGCTACGGGTGGCACGTCGAGAAGTTGGGCGAGATCGCCGACGACCTCGATCAACTCGAGTCGGCACTTCGCCGCGCAGCAGCGGTCACCGACCGACCCAGCCTGCTGATCCTGCGCAGCCACATCGCGTTTCCCTCGCCCGACCTGACAGACAACCACGAGGCCCACGGGAACCCGTTCACTGCCGACCAGGTTGCCCGAACGAAGGCCGTGATGGGCCTCCCCGACGAGCCGTACTGGGCACCGGACGAGATCGTCACGAACTCGCGATCGCACGCAGCGAAGCGCGGTGCCGAAGCTCATGCGGCATGGCAGGCCAGGTTCGATGCGTCCGATATCGACATCGCCGAGTGGGCCGCGTGCTGGAGCGCTGGCGGCCTCGCCGGCTGGACCGACAGCCTGCCGACGTTCGCCCAGGGCGCGATGATCGCGACCCGGGTCGCGATCCAGAAAGCCTTCGACGCGACCATCGCCGGTGTGCCGGGGTTGGACGCGGGAGCAGCCGATCTCACCGGTAACACCGGAACCAAGCTGGCGGGCCAGATCCGCCAGGCGTTCGAGACACCCGGCGGGCGTCAAGTCCACTACGG
>JANOEM010000789.1:0-7814 GCA_031413195.1 Actinomycetes bacterium | reverse complement strand
GTTGTCGTGTGCCTCGGACATTTCGCCTATGCGGCGGCCTGCGTCGAGTTCGGGGTTCGCCCTCGTCCGAAGTTCGGTCACCTCGCGCAGACACCCTCCCCGGGCGGCCCGACGGTGTTGTGTTCGTTCCACCCGAGCCAGCAGAACACCTTCACAGGGCGGCTCACCGAGCCAATGCTCGACGCGGTCTTCACCCGAGCCCTCGAACTCGCCTCGCTCTGAACCTCGCGCGGCGTCCCGCTTACGGCGCCGGGGCGGCTGGAGGTGTTTCGGCGGCGGGGGCCTTCTTCTTCGGTGGGGGGACGCCGACCGAAGGGGCCCGGTCGGCGAACTCCGGCCAGCGCCGGCGACTGACGATTGACAGCAGCCGCAGCAGGCGCATTGCCTCTTTGTCCTCCTGCGCCGGTCGAGCGATGATCTAACCGTCGGCGATCATCCGGTTGATGACCTCCTCTCCCCGTTCCGTACGCACGATGGTGAGGGTCCAGTCGTTGTCCTCGCCAATGCCCCCCGTTGCGATGTCGCTGTGCTCGGCGGCGAAATCGGGACAGTTCTTGCAGCCCTCACGGGTCCACTTGTGGCATTCCTTCAGATCGATCTCGTGATAGGAGCCATCCTTCATCCAGATCTGGAAGACACCCTTGATGTTCATCTTGGCCATCTCGGACTTCTTCAGCCCGTACTTTGCTTCGAACAGTTCCGGGAAGATCGCGTCGTCGAAGGTCTTCGAGCAGAGCAGTCCGATGTTGAACTGGAACGGCTTGCTGACCTTGCCGGCCTTGCGGTCCCACATCGTCGGTGGCGACGAGGTCTGGCACCCCATGCCGACCAGGGCCAGTTTGGTGAGACCCTGCTCCTTCGCGTCTCGCAATGCGAGTGGGTTTGCGCAGTAGGTGTACCGACTGCCAGCCGTGGCCAGGATCTCTTCTTTGTTGCGGACCAACGACGGCTTCGCCTTCCACGCGTCGTCGTCTTCGACGCCACTCACCATCGCGGCTTCGATGTAGTCGTGCTCCATCAACCAGATCAGCATCGCCGAGACGAAACCCCCGTCCTGGCCGATTTTGTGCACCATGTCGTCACTCGCCCTGGTCAGGTAAAGCGCACGCCAGACTCCGGCCATCTCGTCGGGTTCGCGTACTCGTCCGAATAGATGCATGTCGGCCGCCGGCTCCCACGCCCGGAAACGCGGACAGGCCCTGGTGCACGTGGTGCATCCCTTCTCGCCGTGGATGCAATTGTCCAGCCCGAGTTCTTCCTCGAGGTGGAAGGGGAGGTACTTGCCTTCTTCGTGCTCGTAACCAATCACGTCGTGGGGGCAGGTCACGACGCAGCCGGCGCACCCCGTGCACAGGCCGGTGGTGACGACTTCGGCGTAGAGTTCTTTCCATTGCGCAGTCCAGCGCTCAGCCTTGGGTGGTGCCGGTTCGGTCATGGTCATGGCCCGAATCTAGGCCTTCTGAAGTGCTGTCGCTGTGTTCGGTGGCACGTGTTCGGTGTGCAGGTGTTCGGTGTGCAGGTCGGTTCGAGGACAGGAGTGTGGCAATGGGGATGATCGGCGAGCGGATCGTGCGCACAGAGGACCCGGCGCTGTTGACCGGCGAAGGAACCTTCATCGACAACCTGGACATTCCCGGCGCGGTGCACGTGGTGTACGTGCGGTCGCAGATGGCACACGCTCGGATCGGAGCGATCGACATCTCCGAAGCACTCGCCGCGCCCGGGGTGCTCGGCGTATACACGGCTGCCGATCTCGACCTCGGAGACTTTCCGCTCGATCTGCCGTTCCTGCCGAGCCAGTTTCCCCGTTCGGCGCTGGCATTCGACACGGTTCGGTACGTCGGCGAGCCGATCGTTGCGGTTGTCGCCGAGACCCGGCTGCAAGCAACGGACGCCATCGAGTTGGTTGTCGTCGACTACGAGTTCCTCGCCAGCGCCGTCTCGGTCGAACAGGCGATGAACGGCGAGGTCATGCTCTTCCCCGATGCGGGTACCAACGTCTGTGTCCGACTTCCGGGCGAGCCCCTCGACTTCAGTGGTTGTGAAGCCGTCGTTCGGGCCGACATCAACAATCAGCGACTCGCCCCGTCACCGATAGAGGCGCGTGTGGCAGCCAGCCGTTGGGAGCCCGATGGCCGGCTCACCCATTGGCAGGCAGGCCAGGGCGCGCACCCGATCCGGGCCAAGCTCTGCGAGTGGTACGGACTCGACGTGTCCGAGGTGCGGGTGATCATGCCCGACGTCGGCGGCGGCTTCGGGGCAAAGGCCTTCAGCTATCCCGAAGACCAACTGCTGCCGTGGTTCGCTCGAGCTGTGGGGCGACCGGTGCGATACACCGAGACCCGCAGCGAGAGCATGAACGGTCTTGGGCATGGTCGCGCCCAACAGCAGCGGATCGAGATCGGTGGCACCCGTGACGGCCGCGTCACGCACTACCAACTCACGGTTCTCCAAGACGCGGGCGCTTACCCGCGGATGGGCGCGTTCCTGCCGTTCATGACTCGCACCATGCTCACCGGCACGTACGACATCGCCAATGCCAGCGCCGAGAGTACGTCGGTGCTGACCAACACGGTTCCGACGATGCCCTATCGTGGCGCAGGCCGACCTGAGGCGGCGGCAGCGATCGAACGGGCCATGGATCTGTTCGCACTCGAGATCGGGATGGACCCGGTCGATGTCCGTCGGAAGAACCTGATCGCAGCCGATCGGTTTCCGTTCAAGACCCCAACGGGCACCACCTACGACAGCGGCGACTACGAAGGTGGACTCGACAAACTGCTCGCGGCGGTGGACTATTCAGTGCTCCGCGCCGAACAACAGGCCCGCCGTGACCGAGGCGATGTGGTTCAACTCGGGATCGGCGTCTCTGTCTACGTCGAGATCACCGCTGGTCAGGGTGGCTCCGAACTGGGCCAGGTGTCGGTCGTACCCGCCGCCGACGGCAGCGATGAAGTCGATGTCCGGGTCATCACCGGTACCTCGCCGTTTGGGCAGGGGCATCGCACGACCTGGGCGATGTTGGTCGCCGATCGGCTCGGCGTGCCCTTCGATCGGGTCACGGTGATCCATGGCGACACCGATCTGGTGCCGTCCGGTCAGATCACCGGCGGTTCGCGATCTGTGCAACTCGGCGGGACCAATGTGATCAGGGCGGCGGGTTTTGTCGCGGATCAGGCTCGAACGGTCGCGGCCCGACTGTTGGAAGCCGATGTCGCTGACATCGTGCTCGATGAAGGCCGGTTCCACGTCGCCGGCGCTCCTGCGATCAGTCGTTCGTGGCTCGAGATCGCCATGGCCGCCGATGCCGAAAGCTCACCCTTGTTCGGCGAGGGCGATTTCGATCAGGCCGGCGGAACGTTCCCATCCGGGGCTCACCTCGCCGTTGTCGAGGTGGACCTCGAGACCGGGCAAGCTCGGCTCCGCGAGATGGTCGCCGTCGATGACGCTGGGCGCATCATCAACCCCTTGCTTGCCGAGGGGCAGGTTCATGGTGGGCTCGCTCAGGGCATTGCCCAGGCACTGTTCGAAGAAGTCGTGTACGACCCCGACGGAAACCCGTTGACGAGCAACTTCGCCGACTACGGCATCGTCTCAGCGGCCGAACTCCCCAGCTTCCAGACTGTTCATGCCGAGACACCCACGCCGCTCAACGACCTCGGCGCAAAGGGAATCGGAGAGAGCGGGACCATCGGAGCAACGCCGGCGGTGCAGAGCGCCGTGATCGACGCCGTGTCCCATCTCGGAGTCACCCACATCAACATGCCCTGCACCCCCAATCGGGTCTGGGATGCCATCCGCTCAGCCCTGCCCTGATTCCGAACTCCGGTCGAGACGACCGGCTCAGATCGGATCGGCCGGATCAGACAGATCAGCCGGTGACGGGGAGCCAGGAGTCGCCACCGAGGATCTTGTCGGCTTCGGCAGGTCCCCATGATCCCTTGAAGTACGGATGAACCGGCCCCGGGGAATCGAGCGCGGGCTGGATGATCCGCCATGTCTGCTCGACGATGTCCTGGCGTGCGAAGCGCCGGGGGAGACCTGCGAGCGCATCGTCCAGCAGCCGCTCGTATGCCTCTCGTCGATCGCCGAGCGCTGCTGCGAAGTCGACCGAGATGTCGACGTTCTGGCTGTCGAGATGTTGTCCCGGCGTCTTTGCCTGGAGCGAAAACGTGACGCCGTCGTGCTTGCCGAGGCGGAACCGAATCAGGTTGCGACCTGACGGTGGCCCACCCCCTTCATCGAACAGCATGCTCGGCGGCTCACGGAACTCGACGACCACCTCGGTCGAGGCGGTTGCCAAGGCCTTACCGGCTCGGATGTACCACGGCACGCCAGCCCAGCGCCACGAATCGATCTCGAGCCGAGCGGCGGCGAACGTTTCGATCGTCGAGTTCGGGTCGGCTCCGTTCTCGTCGCGATACCCAACGTATTGGCCGCGGACGAGCTGGTCCGGATCGATCGGCCGCATCGCGGCGAACACCTTGGCCTTCTCGTCCTGGAGGTGGCCACTGTCGGGGGCAACCGGTGGCTCCATCGCGCACAACGCCAAGACCTGGAGGAGGTGGTTCTGGACGACGTCGCGGATGGCGCCGACTCCGTCATAGAAATTTCCCCGGCCTTCGATGCCGATCGCTTCGCTCATCGTGATCTGAACGCTGCGCACGTAGTTGCGGTTCCATACCGGCTCGAGCAGCGTGTTCGAGAACCGGAACACGAGCAGATCCTCGACGCTTTCCTTGCCCAGGTAGTGGTCGATTCGGAAGATTCGCTCCTCCGGGAAGACCGAATGAAGGGTGACGTTGAGGTCGATCGCGGACTGGAGGTCGCGGCCGAATGGCTTCTCGACCACGATCCGACCTCGATCGTTGAGCCCGACGGAGGCGAGCGAAGTCGCGACGCTCGGGAAGATGGTCGGCGGGATCGCCATGTAGAACACCGCCACCTGCGACTTGTGACGATCCAACTTCTTGGCCATCGTGGTCCAGGTCGCAGGGTCGGCATAGTCGCCCTGGACCAGATCGAGGCGTGTACACAAGGCATCGATGACTGTCTGGTCGGCATCGGGTTCGACGGCCCGGATGCTTTCCTCGGCGTGGAGACGGAAGTTCTTGTCGGTCCAGTCGCTACGGGCGACACCGATCACGGGCACGTTCAGGTGACCGCGACGTTCCAGGTTGTACAACGCCGGCATCAGCTTCTTCTTGCTGAGATCACCGGTGGCCCCGAACAGGACCAACGCGTCGGCGACCGGCTGCACGGCCATCAGCCGACCACCTTCTCAGCCTTCTCTGCGTGACCACCGAACTGGGCCCGCATTGCGGACAGGACCTTGTCTGCGACGCTTGCGTTGCCCCGCGAGCTGAACCGTTCGAACAGTGCCGTCGCCAACACTGGGACCGGTACCCCTTCGTCGATTGCCGCACTGATCGTCCATCGACCTTCTCCGCTGTCGCTGACCCGACCGTCGAACTCGCCGAGTTCAGGATCTGCGTTCAGAGCAGCGGCCGTCAGGTCGAGCAACCAACTCGACACCACGCTCCCTCGCCGCCAGACCTCGGTGATCGCGGCCAGGTCGAGGTCGTAGCGGTAGTACTCGGGGTGGGTGAGCGGCGCCGTTTCGGCATCCTGCGCGTGGCTCCGGGCGCCAATGTTGGCGTTGGCCAAGATGTTCAGGCCCTCCGCGTACGAAGCCATCAGCCCGTACTCGATCCCGTTGTGGACCATCTTGACGAAGTGGCCAGCGCCGTTTGGTCCACAATGCAACCAGCCCTGTTCGGCGGTAGAGGGCTCGCCGCTGCGACCCGGCGTGCGCTCGGCGGTGCCGGCGCCCGGTGCCAACGTGTCGAAGATCGGTGCCATCCGGGCAACGGCGTGATCAGGGCCTCCGATCATCAGGCAATAGCCACGGTCCAGGCCGAACACGCCACCACTCGTGCCGACATCGAGGTAGTTGATGCCCTGTGCTGCAAGTGGTGCGGCGGCGTCGACATCGTCGCGGTACCAGCTGTTGCCACCGTCGATGATGGTGTCCCCGGGCTCGAGCAGTGGATGCAGCGCCTCCACCGTTGCGCCGACATGAGCGGCCGGCACCATGATCCAGAGATGGCGCGGAGCCGGCATTCTCGTGACGAGATCGGCCAGAGAGGAAGCACCCGTGAATCCTTCGTCCTGCAGTGCTGCGACCGCAGCGGCATTTACGTCGAACACCACGCAGTCGTGGCCCGCCTTCTGCAACCGGCGCGCCATGTTGGCGCCCATTCGTCCAAGACCGATCATCGCAATTTGCATTCCGTTAGGTTGCCACGTTTTCGGTCCGCGACGATCAGATGCGAGCCACTACGGTGACGATTCGTGGATTCGAGAGAACTGAGCCGTGACATCGCCGGCTGCGCAGCGTCGCATCGCCGCCTGTTGAGTGCTGTCGAAGGTTTGGACGCCGCCGCCGTTCGACTGCCGTCACTTCTGCCGGACTGGACGATCGCTCACGTCCTTGCCCATCTGGCCCGGAATGCCGACAGCCACGTGCGGATACTGCAGGCAGCGGAGCTTGGCGTCACGGAGACTCAGTACGAAGGAGGTGCTGCGGGACGAGCGATGGACATCGCCTCCGGCGCCGAGCGTGACGCGGAGTCGCTACTGGCCGACCTGGACGCGAGCATCGCCAGGCTGGAACAGACCTGGTCGGTCACGACGGATACCGCGTGGCAGGGTCGCGGCCTGACGTTGCGGGGCGAAGTGAGCACGCTCGCCCTTCCGTTTCGGCGCTGGGTCGAAGTCGAGGTTCATCATGTGGACCTCGGCCTCGGCTACTCGTTCGAACAATTACCGAGTGATTTCGTCGGGCTGGAACTGCGCAACCTCTCTGCAAGCTGGGCCAGCCGGCAACCAATGGGCTTGACCGATCTTCCCGATGCAGCGCGTCGCCTGGCACCGCATGACCGCCTCGCATGGCTGTTGGGCCGACTCGAGATCAATGGGTTGGCGCCCGCCGGCGTCTACGGATGAACTGCGCCAGGACGCGACTCCTCGTCGCGCTCGCGGTGATCGTTGTGGCAGTCGGCGCAGTGGGGTTCTCGACTTCTCCGACAGCTCAGGCTCACGCTGCGCTCGAGTCGAGTTCGCCGGCCCCATCATCGGTCCTCGAGCAATCGCCGCCACTGATCTCGCTGGACTTCGACGAAGGGGTCTCGGTTCCGTTGACGTCGATCCAGCTCTTCGACTCGGACAAGGTCTCCATCGAACTCGGGCCGCCGACATCGGGAGCGGATGCTTCCGTCGTCGAAGCCAGCGTTCCCGCTCTCGATGACGGCACGTTCGCCGTCATCTGGCGGATCTCTTCAGCAGATGGTCACGTCATCACCGGAGCTTTCAGCTTTCAAGTCGGTACGGCAGGAGCAGCGGACGGGACTGGTCTGATCGATTCGGTTGCGAGCGGGGCGAAGGCCGATCCATCGGTCGGGCGGGCACTCGGGATCGCTCGGTTCGCAGCGATCCTCGGGGTGGTGCTGCTGCTCGGCGGCCTGTTCATGGTGATGATGAGCGCCGATGACAGCGGCTTGATCGGTTGGCCGGCAAGGCGAGTGATGTGGTTCGGGTGGGCCGGCGTGATGATCGGGTCGCTCGCCAACTTCGGCCTCCTCGCCGCGAACGCTGCTGGTGGCAGCGTTGGCGATTCTTTCGATTCGTCCCTGTGGGGCGACATCGCCGACACACGAACCGGTGGCCTGCTGGTCGCCAGAGTGTTTCTGCTCGTGCTGTTCGGCGGTGTTCTGTTGACGAACTCGCGGTATCGCGAGGTGTGGTGGAGGACT